>CALFHQ010000320.1 GCA_937876385.1 uncultured Pseudomonadota bacterium | reverse complement strand
CCCAATTCCTCAGTTGGAGAAGATGGGGAACTCGAAGAAACCGAACGGGAATCGAAGCTGGCAGCTCCCACAGGCACCAGCGAAACTGCGGCGAAGGCTGAAGAGGCGCCCATGGTCGCTACCGAAAAGAGCGACGTGCCTGAAGCAATTGCCGAATCCCCGGATGACGGAAAGACCCATCTGTCGGATTCTCCCGTTGACAGCCGCCTTGACGCTGGGGCAACGAAAGAGAATGGCCCGGTTGGACAGGTTCCGAAGATTCCCGACGCGGGTGGCCGGATCGAATCGAGTCCTTACAAGGGGATGGACAATCTCAATTCCGAACTCACAGTGATTTCGGGAGACAAAGAGGCGGCAGCCGAGGACTCCGGAGAGGGGCTCAACGCCGCGGCAGGGATTGGAGGGGGGAGCCGGGAAAGGTCTCTGTCTGATGAGGACAGTTCGGTAGCACTGGGGGGGTCGCCGTCCAGCCGAGAGGGTCCCAAAGCAGCAAAAGAGCGTGACTTGACCGGGACCGATCGAACCGTTGTCGCTCCAAGAGAAGGGCAGTGCTTGAGTCCCTTGAAAAGCAAACCGGCCAGGTACGCACGCAGGTCCAAGCGAGGGGCTGGTTCCTACCGCAAGTCTCCCGAATATGCCGAAAAAATGAAGAAGGGAGCTTTTCGAACCTCTGCCGACGAACCGACACCCATAGCGGCCAACCAAACGAAGCCCACTTCTCCAAAGGAACGGCTGTCAGAGAAGCAGAAGGACGGCGTTGACGGGGCCCGCTTGCCTGGACCGACCGAATCTCAGACCACCCCAGACTCTTTGGTAGCGACCCCCGCTGTTGAGACCCATACGAAGCAGAGGGTTCAAGTGACAGGGGAGGCAGAATCCACTCCTGCGGGGGGCGACTTGCCGCCAAGCCCCAGCGCGCTCCCCGCGGTTACCGATTCGGAGCCGACAACCGCGGGCGCTCTGGAGACAGTGAAGGTCGCTGCGTACGACGATGAAGAGGAGGTGGCAGCGGAGGAACTCTCTCAGGCGCCGGAAATGGCAGACTCACAAGAGAGCCCCCTGTTGGACAAGAAGGCGGAACAGAAGACGCCGACAAAAAAGGCGGACAACGCCTCGTGTGCTGATAGATGGAAGCTCGTTCAAGACTTGATTTCGGGCAAGAAGTGGAGCCTGGCCATGCAGCAACTGGAGCTGTTCGAGGCTTCTCCCTGTCGCTCTTCCATTTCTCCCAGGGTGCTCAAGGTCGCTCGCGCTGGAGTTCTGGATGGACTGGGGAAGAAGCTCGAAGCCCAAGCGGTCCTGGATTCCATTCAATCCGATGAGGCAGTGCCTGCCAAGGCGGAGAAGGCAGCCACGGAGATTGCTCCCTGAGGGTGCGCTCGGATTGCACCGAGGTCCCGCTCAGTTTGCCGAAGCGCCCCCCATTTTTCTCGGCTTCTCCTGCCCGAAGCCGATATCGCCATTCCCGCAAAGGCGCATGAATCCAGGTTTAGAACATCCAGGACTCCCTGGACAAACTCCCGCTCACCCGGTACACTCTGCGCGAAACAAGGGAGGTGTGGGCAATGCGCGTACATGGACTGTGGATACTCTTGATAGGCCTCTTCCTGGTCTCCAGTGGATGTTCGTCGGAGGGTGGAACCAGCACGAACGTCGCGGGACAAGGATGTGACCACTTTGGAGAGGTCTCCTGCGGGTTTACCCCGGACGGTCGCCAGGGCATTCTCAAGTGCGGTGCTACGAAGTTCTGGGAAGTTCAGGAAGTGTGCATCGTCGAATGCTACGTTTACAACAGCCAACCCCTCTGCAACGACGACAGCGGCGACGATACGGTGGTTCCCAAGGACTTGGGCGGAGATCAACTCGAGGAGATGAAGGTCGAGGACGTCTTGGAGATTCTGGATGACAACGTCAATGACATGGAAATCGACGATGCGATCGCTCCAGACGAAGTGAAAGAAGACCTCGAACCCCTCGACATTCCGCCGGACTTTGAACGACCGACCGTTCTCAGTACAACTCCGGCTGACGGGGAGATGTCCGTTCCCACCGATTTTCAGGTCCGAATTACCTTCTCGGAGCCAATCTACGCGGTGACAGTTGCCGAGCAGACAGTGAAGATGTTCGATGGGAAGTACCAACCTGTCCCCATCACCTTCGAGTTTGAGGATGAATTGAACACGATCCTGGTCATCACCCCTCAGACCAACATCTTCGATGTGTCCCCTTACCATGTTGAATTGGGCACAATGATCCGGGATTTGGCAGGAAATGACCTGGGAACCCCGTACCGCTTCATGTTCTACACCGGCTACAATGGCACCATCAGCGCCTATCAGCAGTTGGCCGGCCGTTTCGCTCCGAACATCAATGCGGAAACCGAGTCTGCGGCCCCGCAACTCGATCTCTTTACCCGATTTGATTTCGACGGCAACTGGGATCCCACAGACAACATCTCCAATATCCAAACCGGCGTGAACAAGGTAGAGCCGTACGCCTACTACTCCGTTATAGAATCGAAGTCTCATTACTTCATCTTCTATGTGTTCTTCTTTCCCTTCCGCCACGCCGAGATCGATGATCACGCTTTTGGCAACGACGTGTCTGGTGCCATGGTCGTGGTTCGCAAATCGGATGAGGCACCCGTGGCTATTGAGACCTATTTCAAAGTCACGGAAAATGACGAGCGCTCGATTTCATTCGTCGCCGATAACAACGGCTTCATTCCGGATGGGCAGACATGGGTAACCAACAAGTTCGACGGCCAATATCCCGCCTCCGTTCTTTTCCCCAATGACCGCTACGAGGCCTACCTCAGCGCACGAGACCACGAGTCCTGCCTGTGGATGGATGAGGGAAACAGTATCTACGAAGGGTGTGCCCTCCACTCCACTGACAAGATCAATATGTCCAAGATTGGGTTCACATACCAAAACGGGACGGTCACGCCGATTACCAAGGCCGGTGGGAGTTTCCCAACGAACAAGAACAACATCGCATACGGATTGCTCCCCGTTCTGGAACATTTCTGGCCGCACCGAACAGATGTGGGGGAGAGCGAAGTCTTTGCCTCTTCCTACGATTACACCCCGTTTGACAACATCGTGTATAAGAATCGTCCCGATCTGGCCAACGATGTCGGTGCCCGTTTCCACGATCCTCTGGGCAACGACAATGCTCGTCCACCCTGGGCGTGGCGCTACTTTCCACAAAATGGAACGAACTTCTACGAACTTCCTCGAGGGGTCTTCTTCCTCGACCCCGCCCTCCACTTTCGACTTCGCCACGATGAACCAAATACCTGGAACGGGTCTGACTGGTCCGTTGAGTACTGCTTCAATCCCTACTTCAATATTGACTACCGAGGTGTCTGGCCGGAATGCTCGATTCCTTAATGCTCGATTCCTTAATGGTGCCCTGGCTTTGAGGTCTCGGTTATGCGTTGGAAATGGCTGACTTTCTGGGGGATGGCGGGAATCGCAATGTTGCTCGCCTCCTTCTGGGTCCCTTGGTTTGACGTGGATTTCACCTGGTTCAAGGTGAACGTGGGGTGGTTCGCAGTCACCTACAGCGGCCTGCTGGTCATTCGGAATCTCCAACTTCGCTCTCACCTGATGATGACTCCCCGAGAGTTGTACGACTACGGAGAGCGACTGTCGGGTGTAACGCCGGAGATTCTGGACATGGCCGAAGAGGGGCTGCGTCCTCGAGAGATTGCAGAGAAACTGGAGGGCCGCTACGGACTGCCTCCGCTCATTTCCCTGAAGTACATGATTGCCCTGTCGAAGCACTCCCACAACGGAAGCAAGGTGGATTTTCCGTCAGAGGGAAGTAAAGAGGTTGAAGAGCAGCACCCCGATGGCCCCACCCAGTAGCGCCATCAAGAGCGCCATCAACCACATACGTCGGCTGCTAACAGGGGGAGAATCCCCGGCAAACAGGATCTCCACATCGCCTACTCGGAACGTCTCGCCGCCACGCAAGACGCATTGGGCCACCTTGGTGCCTTCCAGGTACGTTCCATTGGCGCTGTCCAGATCTTCCAACATCCAGCCTTCCGAGGGAGACAAATAGTCGATTCTGGCGTGACTTCTTGAAACCGTGGAGTCGTCCACCCGCACATCACTCGAACGACTGCGGCCAATGACCAACCGTCCAGACCGACGCTCAAAAACGGTCCCTTTGCCAGATGTGTTCAGCAGTACCAGATAGGTCGCCCCAGGGGACTCCACCTCCATCTTCGCCTGGAGAACCAACTGAAGCTGCAAGTCCCCCACGGACACTGTATCACCTGTGTGCCAAGGCGTTCGGTCCACTATCTTCTGGCCGTTGATGAAACTCCCGTTGAGGCTACCCAGATCCTCCAATTCCACCCCTTCAGGACCGATGTGAAGCGCCACATGCTCTCTGGACAAGGAGCGATGATTGACCCGCAAGTCGGCGCCGCGACTACGTCCAAGGACATGACGACCTGGCTCCAGTGGAAAACGCCTTAGAACCTCTAAGCTGTTTCTGACGAGGAGGTGGAAGCGAGGAACGACTTGTGACATGGACTTACTGGGTCATCAGGGAGCGATAGGAAACAAAACCGTTTTCGGCCACGAGCTCGCCCAACTCAATGACACCATCGGTGCCCTCAGCACGCCGTCCCGTAACCACCACCAATGGGCTGATGGCGTCTATCAGGGCAGAGAAAATGCCCGATTCTGCTTTGGCCAACCCTTGAAGAGCAGCGGGGAGCTGCGCCACCGAGTTGACTCGCAGCGCCAGAAGGGCTGGGACCTGCAGCGCCCCAGAGACCCGCAGGAGTTCTCCCAGGACGGAGCCGGAGGCACTGTCCGCTACTACATAGTGGAACGCTACTAAAGAGCATATGTCGAGGAGACTTGCCGGCGACAAGGCTTCCGGCTCAAGTGAGACACGACCCGGGGCACCTTCACCGGGAAGGAAGCGAGTACCCAATTGGAGAACCTTGTATCCCGAGTGGATGGCGTCCGATGCGGCGTGAACCACCAGATCGTTGGTCGCCGTTTCAGGGCCCACAACGAAAACCGAGCGGCTTCCGTGGACTGCGCCAGACAGGGAATCCTTGTAGCTGTCTGGAAGGGCGCCGGTTTCCACCAGGGAATCCAGCGACAACTCTCGCTGATAGGGCTTCACGAACTGGAGCGCCGCGGCTTTGCCCTGCTTGCCGGAGGGCATCAGTGTGACAACCACTCCGGTTTGAAGTCGTCGTCGAAGCACTGACGGCGACGTCTGTCGCGCCAGTCCCTTGAAGAGGCCCGTTGCCAACCGTCCCGCCGCGGCTGCACAAGTCAACGCTTTTGGAGCTTCGAGAGACTCCCCCGACCACCCGAAGGCCGCCACGGTTCCGTTCTCGCTGACGAGCAACTCAGACACCCGTGTGTCGTCAAGGTACCGAGGTGGAAGACCTTGCGCTGTGAGTTCATCAAATAACGGCAGAGAGAGCTGCTTGCGTTCGATGTCTTCCACAGAATCTCCCAGGAGATCCTCAAGAATTGCCGCAATTCGAATGAGAGCCTTTCCCCTCTCTACCGTTCCAGCTTGTTCGACCCTCCAGCCTTCGAAACGACGGGCCAATTCCTGATAGATCGGGTCCAGAGGAGAATCTCCAAGGTTCAAATCATCCTCTATCGAGTCGCTGGTGACCGGTTCAATCTGTTTTGAGGTGGACGAAATGTCTACGCCAAACGCCGGCAACACCGTCTCTTCGAGGGGGTCAAGTGCCTCAAGTTCTTCGTCCAGGAGAGGAATATCGATGAGCTCTTCGTCAGGCTCTTCCAAATCAGGAGGGTCTTCCTGCATACGAAGGGTCATGTTCTCTGGAAGCTCTTCCGAGGAAACCTCTGGCGCTTCCGTGGATGCATCGGCCAGGTCCAGGGCCTGGGGAAGCTCTTCCTCCTGCTGGAGTTTGTCCAACTCAGCCTGAATGTCGGCGCTGTCCATCTGAGCAACCGTCGGGCGCAATTCAGCGTCTTCTTCGGGGACGGGGGGCGGGGTTCCCAAGTCGTCGCTCTCAATGGCTGACTTCTCCTCTTCGACCCCCACCTGAATGATGTAGTCGCCCATAAACAGCTTGTCTTCCTGGGTGATCCGGATGTCGCCGCTGACACGAGTTCCGTTGATATACGTGCCGTTCGTGCTGCCTTGGTCGTGGAGCGTGATGACCCCTTCTGGACTGACGGAGATAACGGCGTGTCGCTTGGAGATGTTTCGTTTGGGGAGAATTACATCGTTGGCGCGCAAGCGGCCGACAGTGACCTCGTTCTTACGGAACGTGAATCGGTGTTCCTCTTTTCCCCTTTCCCGCACCGAGACAACAAACATGAAGACCTCCCTGAGAACGTGCAACGGGCTCTTTCCAGTTTCCCCGATGAAAACCCAGGAAGGTACAAAAGTCAAGAATTTGCAAGGGGGAGAGACACCCTGGAGATGCAAGCTGCGAATCGCGCCGAGCAGGCGATTGTCAACGCACGTACCTAAAGAACGTACTTCGATAGCTCCTGGTCCTCAATGATGTCAACGAGTCGGTTGCGTACCTCTTGGTCGTTGAAAACGACGCGACTCCCGGCCATGTCAGAAGCTTCGAAGGAGACATCCTCGAGCAACTTCTCCATCAGCGTGTATAGTCGTCGAGCACCGATGTTCTCCATCTTGTCGTTGGCCTTCACCGCCAGATCAGCGATGGCCTCTATTCCGCTCTCCTCGTACACCAACTCGACCCCTTCGGTGGCCAGCAACGATGTGTACTGGCGAATGAGGGAGTTGTCCGGTTCCACAAGAATCCGTCGAAAATCAGAGGCGCCCAGGGAGTTCAATTCCACTCGAATCGGGAATCGACCCTGGAGCTCTGGAATCAACTCAGAAGGCTTGGCGACGTGAAAGGCGCCGGCAGCGATGAAGAGGATGTGATCGGTCTTTATCGGACCGTACTTCGTCGCAACGGTGGTTCCTTCGATAATCGGCAACAGATCTCGTTGGACTCCCTCCCGTGAGACGTCGGGACCTGAGCTCCCTCCGCCCTGTCTTCCGGCGATCTTGTCAATTTCATCCAAGAAGACGATCCCAGTCTGCTCGACTCGGCGCCTGGCCTCCTCAGAGATGGCATCGTTGTCGACCAGGTTCGCCGCTTCTTCCTGTTCAAGCACATCCAGAGCATCGCCAACTCGCAGGCGCTTGTCCTTCTTCTGGCCAGGAAACAGGTTGCCCATCATGTTGCGCATGTTCATGCCGATCTCTTCCATTCCGCTGGCCGAAAAGATCTCGAACATCGGCATGCTCCCCTTCTCCTGCAGGGACAACTCCACCTCCTCGTTGTCCAACTTCCCGCTGCGGAGCAGCTTCTTCAGTTTTGCCTTCTTGCGATGCGGGCTGTCCTCTGGATCTCCCCCCAACACCTCCTCAAAAGAGGGTCTCATCATCAAACGATCAAGGAGCTTCTCCTCAGCCATCTTGTGAGCCTGCGTCCGAACGCGCTCTTCCTCTTCCCGTCGAACCAGCGCCACAGAAGTCTCCATCAAATCCCGGATCATCGAGTCTACGTCCCTTCCGACGTACCCGACCTCGGTGAATTTGGACGCTTCCACCTTGACGAAAGGCTGATTCGCCAACTTTGCCAGGCGTCGAGCGATCTCCGTCTTGCCGACTCCTGTGGGGCCGATCATGATGATGTTCTTTGGCAGAATGTCTTCCGCCAGTTCGGGAGGCACCATTTTTCGGCGCCATCGATTCCGCAAGGCGATGGCGACCGCCTTCTTCGCATCCTTCTGGCCCACGATATATCGATCCAGGTACCGCACGATCTCCTTTGGAGTCAGCAGCGCCTCTTGTTCGGTGGAATTGGGTAGTGTGATCATGATTTGCTCGCCTTCGTGATGACTTCCGTCGTGAAATTGTCGTTGGTGTATATGCACAAACTGGATGCGATCTCCATCGCCTTCCGGGCAACCTCGCCGGCGGAAAGCTCCGTGTTCTCCATCAGGGCTCGGGCAGCGGCCAGAGCGTACGGACCCCCTGACCCAATGGCCGCAAGCCCCTCCTCCGGGTCAACAATGTCTCCCGTTCCAGAGAGAAGAAGCAGGGTCTCCTCGTCGGCCACGAGCAGCATCGCCTCCAGACGTCGCAACAGCTTGTCGGTGCGCCAATCCTTCGCCAACTCCACTGCCGAGCGGAGAAGATTTCCGTTGAAGTCCTTCAGCTTCTGCTCGAATCGTTCAAACAGGGAGAACGCATCGGCGGTGGAGCCGGCAAAGCCGGCGATCACGCGCCCCCCGTAGAGACGACGCACCTTCTGCGCCTTGTGCTTCAAAACTGTGTTTCCCTGAGTCACCTGGCCGTCGGCCATCATGACCACTTCTCCTCCAATTCGAACCGCCAATACCGTCGTTGATCGCACGCTATTCTTCCTCCCTCGGATGGGCCTTTCGGTATGCTTCTTCCAGCCGGGCCAAATCCATGTGTGTGTATTTTTGTGTCGTCATCAAAGTCTTGTGTCCCAACATCTCCTGGATCGCCCGGATGTCGGCCCCGCGTTCCAACATGTGCGTAGCAAACGAATGCCTCAGCATGTGTGGGTGCAGGGGCTTTCCTATTACCAACCCCATCTGGTCCAGAATCTTCCGCACCATTCGGTCGCTCAGTCGCCCACCGCGTTTGCCGAAAAAAAGGGCATCACGGTCCATTCCCTTGGACCATTTGGATCGCTCCTCCAACCAGGTGAGCAGAGCGGAACGGGCTTGTCTTCCCATAAACGCAACGCGCTCCTTTCCCCCCTTTCCCGAGCGAACTCGCACCTCCATCTGGGATAGGTTAATGTCCCGGATGTCCAACGCAACCAACTCCGAAACTCGCAGCCCCGTGGCGTACAGAAGCTCAAGGATGGCCAGGTTGCGCACGCGGCTCTCGGGCGAACTCACGGCAGGATTGGAGAGGAGCGCCTCGGCCTCTCCCTGAGTCAGCACTCTGGGAACCTTCTGAGGCAACCGGGTCCCCGGCAACCCATCAGCCGGATTGGTTCCTACGATTCCTTCGCGTTTCAGCAGCCTGTAGAAAGTCTTGATGGCGGACTTGCGGCGCATGACGGTGGCAGGCTCGTGGCGTTGGGACTGGAGCACGACGAATTCTCGCAGCAACTTCTGATTGCAAGTCGCCAGTGTCCCCCTGCGCCCGGCAACGTAGTCGGACAGAAGGCCCACATCGGCCAGATAGTTCCGAATGGTGTGAGGAGAGAAACCACGCTCCACCTCCAGGTACAACCTGAACCTCTCCAGCAGCTCGTTTCGTCCACTTGTCAACTCGACCCCTCCAGAGGACCGCTGTTGCTTTGCCCTACTATAAGATGGAGGACAGAGGTTTGCAACTTGACGAGTTTGCTTAGTGGGTGCGTAAGTTGCTGGAAAGACAGCGGATTACAGGAGAAGTGTTTTTGCCAGGCTGTTGCTTCGAGGCACCGAGTGGCATCTGCCGGCGAACAGGTCAGTGTTTCGGCACGCACACACCACGAGGTGCATCCCCAACCCTTCCGCCAACTTCTTGAACTCCTCGTAGCGTCGCTTTCGATAGTTGGGATCGATGAACCCCCTGGTTTGCCCGCGATTGTCGACGAACCAGTGCAGTAGCATGTTCCGTCGTCCTCTGGGAAGCCTCTCTCCTACTCGGACCACAAGCTCTGGAGTCATCTGAACATAGCCGGCCACGATCTCGGTCACTCCGGCCCTCTTGAAGCGACGCAGGAGAGCTTCAACCTGCCGAGCGTCGTCGTTTTCCATGGGGATGAGCGGTTCGATGCGTCCCCGGACCGTCAATCCGAGGGCCGTTGCTTCGGCGATACGCTCCATCCGGTCGGTTGTGGACGGAACTCTGGGCTCAAACGCCTCACTGAAGGCGTCA
>CALFHQ010000319.1 GCA_937876385.1 uncultured Pseudomonadota bacterium | reverse complement strand
CAGTCCAGTCGACCCCCGTTTCCGTGGCATTCATTGCACGAAACGGCCTTCTCTTTTGGAAGGACCATGTGGGACAAGGGCCAGTACATCACCGTCTCTGTGAAGCCAAAGTCCCCGGAGAACTTGAGTCCAACCCCTTTGGCACCCAGGGCCAACGCCTTGCCCCAATCAAAATCGTGCCAGTAGCCGCCGGGACCGGACGTCACCGGTGGAATGAGCTGTCTGGTTTCCTTGTCGTAAGGTTGCTGAGCGACGTGGACCTTGAAGGGCCAGATCTTCGCATCGGGGTCTGACCGGTCGCCCAGGGGAGGATTCAGCACGGTGGCCCCCGATTCGGCGATGGTGTCCCCCAGCAGGTAGCGGCCGACCTCCAAGTTGAACCATCGGTACTCGGGCTTCACTCCCTGGTCGTACACAAACTCCCCTTTGATCTTAAGGTAGTGGTGCGGGTCGTCCTGACGGGTATCGTCGCCTGCCTTCGACCAGTCCCAAACCATCTTCGTCGGTACATTGTTGGCGAAGGTGGGAATGTGGCAAGCCTGGCAGGAGACTTTGGCAGTGTGCCGGTTCAGTCGTGCGTCGTCGTGGGGCTTCTCATCGTGGCAGTCGGTGCACCCAATGCCGTTTTCGTGATTCACCGAAACCGAGTAGGCCTTTCCCTTGATGTTGTGGCCGTCTCCGCCGTGGCAGTCGATGCAGAGCATCCCGAGTCGTCCCATGTGGACGTCGTCGTTCTCGTCGGGGTTGTCCAGGGTGGAGTCGAGGTCTCCGTGCTTGACACCCAGACCACCCCCTCCGTAGGCATGGCAGATTCCGCAGTTGTCTCGTTTGGGATATCCCACACTCTTCGCCGCTGCCTGAAGATCCACCCCTTTGCGCGGCTCCCCGGCGGCCCCCTTCAAATAGGTTCCAGAGCGGTCGTGGCACACCAGGCAATCAACGTTTTCAGGGTTCTGGAAGTCGAAGTTCTCATCCTTCCAACCATAGCCTGCATGGCATCGGGTGCACGAACTCCAGTTGCCGTCGATGGCGATGCAGAAGTTGTTGATGAGGTTCTTCTTGCCGATGCGCTCGGGTTTGCCGGTCCTGGGATCGATGACCTCGTCCCCAACCCACTGAAAATGGGCTGTGCCCATGACCTCGTTAGCCGCATCCTCGTGGCACTCGAGGCACGCTTTCGTGACCTCTGGGCCCATCGCAAACGGCTCTTCGAAAAACGCCGAATGGTCCATGTGTTCCCGGTGTTTCTTGACCTTCTTCATGGGGTCTGTCGGTGCGTCGTTACCCAAAAGCAGCCACGCCCCCAAAACGCTTCCCCCCACGAGAAGAACCCCAAGCAATCCCCAAAGCACCCTGTTCCTATTCATACCACCCCTCGACCCTCAAAAACGTTCATCGCCCATAGTGGGACAGAAAACAGTTAACCAGATTCCGTAACATCGGCTCTTGCAACGTGTAAGTTGCATTCCCTCCAGTGCGGTCTACTCCCACCAAGCCCAACAGGCGAAGGGGGGAGAGATGCTGGGAAATTGAAGCCTGGCGCACGGCCAACGCTTGGGACATTTCGGTGACCGTGTGGTCTCGCTCGCACAAAAGTGCGACGATACGAAAACGAATGGGATGAGCCATCCCCTTCATCACCGCCATGGTTCGTTCCATGTGTTCGTCGGTCATTGTGTCGATTATTGGCTTTGCCATATCGTAACCTCGCAATATGGATATGCGTATACTCTTCCGTGACGCACTATGTCAACCCGATTTGTTCAGAAAATGTCGGGAGTGCTATTCAGGGTTTTCCAAGGCAAGAATGTTGTCGGCCGCGTATCCGCCGCTCATGAGGACGGTGGCTTGGCCGCCACCGGGGAAGGTCCAAGCCCCAGCAAGGAACAGGTTTGCAATGGGGGTTTCTTGCTTCAAGCGGTTCAAGATGGATTGCTCGGGGGTTGAATCAAACCCGACGAAGGAGCCGTTGTGGTTGCCTGTGTATGCCCAGGTGGTCTGGGGAACGGCGACTTCCATGACCTCGATATGGTCTCGGAGGCCGGGGAGGAGCTGCTCGGTGCGATCCAGGTACGCTTCAGCTACGACGTCCTTGGCTTCCTTGTAGTAATCATAATTGCCCCAGGCGTCGGTGAAGCAGTCGAATCCCAGAAGTCCGGTGATGGTGATGACGTTCTTCCCCTCGGGGGCAGCGGTTGGGTCTACCACGGAGTAGTTCGCCACCAGGAGGAGCACGTCGTTTTCCGCATCGCAGTTCATACCGGCCTGGAAAACATCGTGTGGGTTGTAGCTGTCCTGGATGATGATTTCGTGGACGTTTCCAAAGACCTCGGTGTAGTCGTGGTCAACACCGAGGTAAACGACGGTTGCCGGAAGACCAGGAGTCATGGCATCCATGTCTTCCATGTACTTCTCCGGTAGGTTGTCCCGGCCAATCAATTCCATGGTGTCTGGGGCGTTGGCGTTTGACACGACGTACCGGGTGTTGAAGCAGTTGCCCTGAGCGGTCTTCACCTGGACAGCCTTTCCGCCTTCGATAACGATGTCGGTGACTTCACTGTTGAGGAAGACTCGGCCGTTGTGTTCACGAATGGCGTCTGCCAACGCATCAGAGACAGCCTGCGAACCTCCCACCAGGTAGTGAAAGCCGTGTCGATGGTAGCTGTTCCACATCATAATGAAAAAGAGCGATGAGACCTTGTCCGGTTCTTGCCCGGCGTATGCGGCGAGTTGGGCGAAGATGGAGATGAGTTGTGGATTGGTGAAGTAGTCCACAAGGACTTCGCTCAGGGTTTTGTCGAGATACCCGAGGAATCGCATTACGCCCTCGGGGTTCTCGGCTGTGAGGTCATCGAGGGGTTTTGAATCGCCCTGGAGCCCGGCTACCGCAGCGTTTAGAACCACTTCGGCCTCGGCGAGGTCTCCAAACAGGCGTTCAATCCCTTCGGCATCGTCGGGGAACTTCTCCATGAGTTGGGCCATGTAAGCGTCCACATCCTCCGGTGTCTCAAACACGAAGTCGGGGTAGACGGCGCGGTACATGGCGCCGGCGGAAACCGGCTCTACTTTGCCCCAGATGCCCAATTCTTTGAAAAGCTTGATGTTGGGACCGTCGGGTTCGTTGAAGCCTCCCATGGCGTGGAGGGACACTTCAAAGCGGTAATCAGCTCGGTCAAAGGCAGTCATACAACCACCCACCTTGTTGTGGCGCTCCAACACAACCACGTCCAGACCTGCCTGGGACAGCCTGGAGGCGGCAGAAAGACCCCCTCCACCAGCGCCCACGACAACCACATCTACGTCTTCTTCAAAGGCGCACCCGTCTCCAGCCACGTACCCGTGGCAGGAGGTGCAATCCATGGGGGATTGGAAGTTGGAGGCCGCATGGCTCTCCTCATGGCAGGCAGCACAGCCGTCGTTGGCATGATTTGTCGGGCGCAGCTTGGCGCCGTTGGTGCCGTGGCAGATGATGCACTGGGGGGCTGCGAGTCCCCCGTGGGTAGCGTCGTGGCACCCGAGGCAATCAGCCTTTCCCCAACCCATGTGAGCAGACGTAAGAACCGTTCCCGG
>CALFHQ010000318.1 GCA_937876385.1 uncultured Pseudomonadota bacterium | reverse complement strand
TAGTTCAGCGAGCAGTGGGCATCGGGGAAGAGGTGTCCCGGGCGCTCCATGACTGGATGGCCTGAGGACAGGGCTCCCATCAGTTGCAGATCTCAGCCAATTTCTCCGTGGCACCGTCATCCAACTCGTAGCGCGCTTTCTCCCGAATCTGCTCAACCTTTCGACGGTAGTCTTCACCACTGAAGTAGAGGTTCAACTCGTCGCTGTTTGGCCACACCTGTTCGGCCTGATACCAACGAAAGAAGGTTCCATCGCAATCCTCTCGAACCCATCCCTTCTCGACGGCCCAGGCCACTTGTCGAAGATTCAGATGCCCCAGGTCTCGCTGCAGAGCTCGCAAGCGACCTTCTGATTCGGGGTTGAGGTACTTGAAGTAGCGGGAATACAGGAGGGCGTTGTGGACGAACTCCGGACGATTGACGATTCCTTCGAGATGTCGGACGTGGGAGAGATTGATGAGCATCTCCATGACTTCGGTTCCCAACCCCAATCCGATGTACCTCTGCCCCGGAAGAAGGTCCCGCTGATCGGTGGATTCCGTGGGGTTTTGCAGACAAATCCATTGAATGACCAGAAAATTGAACGGGCGAGGTTGGGAAACCAACTCTTCGCTGGGGCTCAAGATGGCCTCGCGCAAGATGATGTCTGCGATGAACTCCGTGGAGTCTGCGGCACATTCACCGAACTGCCGGTGGTGATTCAGGGGATCCAGCACGGGGAAGAATCGCACCTGTTGGTGGTCCGGATCCGCAGCGTCGATGCAGACTCTGACATCGGCGAACCCCAACTTCCGGAGCCGCTCTCGAATGCCGTATCGAGCCAACGCATCGAGAATTTCTTCTTCGCCGTAGGTCCCAAGAAGGAGCCTTCCTCTTCCCCGTCCAGGAACAAAGTCGTCCAGGGCGATGAGTCCCTCCCCCGAGGTGAGGTCGGGAACTCCCAGGTAGGTCATGTCGAGAAAGGGCCGAAACGGTTTACGCCAGTCCATTCAGGTCTCCTGGGCCCCAGCGCCACACGTCAGCGGCGCCGGGACTCGGTGTGATTGTCCTACTTCTCAGTGTCAAAGTTGAAGGCAAGGTGATAGGACCCCGAATCAAGCTTGATGTGCATGACGTAGGGGAGCGATTCGAAGACGGCCATCATGGCTCGGTTCTCCACGAGCACCTCTGCGTCGAACCCGACGATACCCGCCTGGCGGGCGTGCCGAACGAGGTGGCGCACCATGAATGTGCCGAGTCCCCGGCTCTGCCAGCCGTCTAGAACCAGAACAGCCACCTCCGCTCGGGGGTTGTTGGGGGCCTTGATGTAGTGTGCGATTCCCAGCAGCGTCTCCCCTTCTGCAGACTGCACCAGGGCGGCTATTCCCAACTGGTCGTTGTAGTTGATGTTGACGTAGGGCTGGCGTTTGGCGTGGGGCATGGACCACAGCCGGCTCACCCAACGCTTGTATCGACTGGACTCCGACAGGGAGTAGAAAAGATCCTTGAATCGCTCCTCATCGGAGGGCTTCACCGGTCGAATGAAGACCTCGGTACCGTCCGAGGTGGTCATTCGAGTTTCTACTTCCGAGGGGTAGCGAGAGTCGTCCCAGGAGAGTTCAATCTGATCCTGGAAGACGTAGTTCATTTCCTTGGCCTTCAGGAGAAGCTCCTGCCGGAACTTCGGATGGGCCACCTCGATGAGGGCAAGCACTCTCTCTCTCACCGATTTTCCGTGGAGGTACGCGATTCCGTATTCGGTGACGACGTAGTGCACGTCACCTCGAGTAGTGACCACGCCGGCCCCATCCTTCAAGGTAGGAACGATGCGGGACTGCTTCCCATCCTTTGTGGTGGAGGGAAGTGCGATGATGGGCTTTCCGCCGCTAGACCGGGCAGCACCACGGATGAAGTCCACCTGGCCACCGAAGCCGCTGTAGAATTTCGTTCCCATGGAGTCGGAGCAGACTTGCCCGGTGAGGTCCACTTCGATTCCCATATTGATGGCGACCATCTTGTCGTGCTGTGCGATGACGAAGGGGTCGTTGACATACTCGCTGGGATGGAATTCGAAAGTGGGGTTCTTGTCCACAAACTTGTACAGCTTCTCGGAGCCCATGCAGAAGCTGGCAATGACCTTGCCGTTGTTGATGGTCTTGCGTCGGTTCGTGATGACCCCGGCTTTCATGAGGTCGATTATGCCGTCGGTGAACATCTCCGTGTGAATGCCCAGCTCCTTCTTGTCTCCCAGGAACTTCAGCACGGCTTGCGGGATCTTCCCGATTCCGACCTGGATGGTAGAGCCATCCTCGATGAGCTTGGCCACGTGAGCGGCGATCTCTTCGACCACATCGGAGGGTTCTTCGAAGACCGCTTCGGTGAGGGGTCGGTCCCCTTCCACCATGGCGTCCAGTTCATTGACGTGGAGCAGGGTGTCCCCAAAGGTCCGAGGCATCTGGGGGTTAACCTGAGCCAGGATGATGACGGCGTTTCGCACGGCTGCACGAACAATGTCAACGCTCACTCCCAGGCTCACCATTCCGGATTCATCTGGAGGGGACACCTGAATCATGGCGACATCCAGGGGAAGTCGGCCGGAGTCGAAGAGTCGTGGAATCTCAGACAGGAAGATGGGGGTGTAGTCCCCGATTCCCTGCTGCACTTTGCTTCGAACGTTGTCTCCGATGAAGAAGGCGTTGAAGCGGAATTTGTCAGCGTATTTCGCCTGGGCGTAAGGAGCCACACCAGTCGTAAGGAGGTGAAACAGCTCGATGTCGGCGAGATGCGCAGAGAACTCCACGAGGGCATCCACGAGGACTTCTGGTTCGGCTGCGCCTGTGCCGATAAACACATGGTTTCCCGGCTCGATGAGTTTGATGGCCCGTTGGGGGGTGAGAAGCTTCTCTGCAAATCGTTCTTTCCAATCGAATTCACTCATTGCCGTCCTCCTAGTTGGACTCGTCGCTCAGTGCGATTCTCGCATCGAGGGCGACGGTTTCAGCGTGGGTGTAACCTACCTTGAGGGGGTTGATATCCAATTCCTTGATCTCCGGGAAGTCCACAACCAACTGAGAGATGCGCTGCAGGCCCAAGGCCACCGACTCGATGTCCACCCCTTTTTGCCCCCGCACCCCTTTGAGGAGCTTGAAAGTCTTGGTCGCTTCCAACATCTGCATGGCTTCGTCGGCGGTGATGGGCGCGATGTGAAAGGCGACATCGCTCATCACCTCCACAAAGATGCCGCCCAGGCCGAACATCACCAGCGAGCCCAACTGGGGGTCTCTCGTCATGCCGATGATGACTTCCCTTCCTCCAGCCTTCATCTCTTCGATGAGCACCCCTTCCAGACGTGCGCCAGGCACCCGTTTGGGAATGCGCATCATCATGAGGTCGAATGCGTCCTCAACTTCCCGGGCGTTCTTCAACCCAACTCGGACCCCACCGGCGTCGCTTTTGTGCACGACATCCTGGGAAACAATCTTCATTACCACGGGATATCCCAGCTTGTCGGCGGTGGCAACGGCCATCTCCGAGGTGGTGGCCACAGAGCCGCCGGGGATATTGAAGCCGTACGCTTCGAAGACGGCCTTAGCGTCCTGCTCCGTGATGCGAAGCTGCCCACGCTGCCGATAGTTCTTGATGATCTTTTTGACCTTGTTGGTGTTTGCAGGGAGGCGTTTGATAACCCGCTGCGGGGTCTCCAGCCACTCCTTGTATCGGCTCATGGCCTTGAGCGCTGCCACAGCACGTTCCGGCGACGGGTAGTGGGGAACTCGGTTGCGCTGGAGCAGTCCGACGGCTTCTCGAATTCCCATGTCTCCCAGGAAGTTGGCCATGACGGGCTTGTCGATGACCTTCTCTGCGGCGATGACTTCTCGAGCGATGGCCACGGGGTCGGTCATGGACTGCGGGGAGAGGAGGACCACCAATGCGTCCACACCTGGATCCTGCGCAACCACGGCCAGGGTCTGGCGATAGCGCTCTGCGGTGGCATCCCCCAGAACGTCCACAGGGTTATGAATATTTGCGGCCGCAGGAAGGAACTCAGCGAGCTTCGCCTTCGTCTCGTCGGTGAGTTGCGCAAAATCCAATCCAGAGTTCTCGATGGCGTCTGCGGCGAAGGATCCCGGCTCCTCCAGCGTTGGTGATGACTGCGGTGCGACGGGCTGCGGGGAGGGGCTGATAGGAGAACGCCTGGGCCAAATCGAAGAGGTCTTCGATGCCGTTTGCTCGGGTCACCCCGGCGATACTGAACGCGCAGTCGTAGGCCATCTCGGCACCGGCGAGACTTCCTGTGTGCGATGACGCAGCAGCAGCTCCGGCAGCGGAGTTGCCGGCCTTCAAGAGAATCACGGGCTTCTTTCTGGCGACATGCCGGGCGGTATGAATGAAGCGACGCCCTTCGGTGATGGACTCGAGATAGCCAATCATCACGGAGGTCTCCGGGTCGTCGGAAAGGGCTTCGATGAAATCGTTCTCGTCCAAGTCCGCCTTGTTGCCCATGGAAATGACCTTGGAGAACCCGATGTTGTTCGAAGACGCCCAATCCAACATCCCGGTGCACAGCGCTCCGGACTGGGAGATCATGGCGATATCGCCGGCAGCGGGCAGATCGGTAGCAAAGGAAGCGTTGAGAGCGTTCTTGGGACCCAGAATCCCCAGAACGTTGGGTCCAATCACCTCGATTCCGTGGCTCCGGGCCACGGCCACCATCTCTTCCTCCAACTTCTTTCCTTCCGCCCCGGTTTCCTTGAATCCGGCGGAAATGACAACGGCAGCGCGAGTGCCGCGCTCTCCGCATTTGCGGAGGGTGGCAGCGATGAAGCGAGCGGGAATGCATACCACGACGAGTTCAGGAGATTCGGGAAGGGACTCGATGTCTGGATAGACCTTCTGTCCCAGAATCTCGGTAGCCTTCGGGTTGACGCCGTAGACGTTGCCCGACTTGTAACCGATCATCCCCTTGAAGACT
>CALFHQ010000317.1 GCA_937876385.1 uncultured Pseudomonadota bacterium | reverse complement strand
AACCATGGGGCGGTAGGGCGCATCTGCTTCCTCGGCCAGACACTCCAAACCTCCGATGTCCTGCACGGCCTCCACCGAGATGGCAGGGGCTGATTCGTCTGCAATGACGACATCGGAAGAAGAGACTCGGCCCAATTCGTCATTGACGTAGGTGGGTTGAAGCTCCAGGTGGAAGGGCTGGCCATCGAGGAGAACGTTTGACAGATCCGCATCCCATTGACCGCTGGAATCCACATCGAACCAATCAACGAGGATGGCCTCTGCATCCCCGTCTCCCGAGATGACCTGGGCTTGCATGGACTTCACCTGCGGGGCGAAGTGGTCCACGTTCCAACTCAACTGCACGTTGTGGGAATCCATATAGGGAGCTGTCTGGTCCACGGCAACTTCCCCATCAAGCAAGAAAGTCAAATGGCGCTTCTCCCCAGCCACAGCTTCCAGGCTCGCGCCTTGGGAGGGGTAGAAGCCCGGTGCCGCCACGGTGAACGTGTAGTTCCCCGGAGGCACTTCTTCGTGAACCGCTGTGCCATTGCTGGGAGCGGTTACGGGGGGGAGCAGGTCCGATTCGCAACTGATCACAGCCCCTTCCACTCCAGCCCCGAAAGGTGCTGCCGCTGCACGCACAAACAAGATCCCACCATCCTGGGTTACACCGGCAACGGGGAGACTCGAGGGCCAGTGGCCGTAGGTATCGAAGTTGTTGTAGATGACAGGTCTGTTCACGTTGAGGTTTCCGCAGGTCCACACCTCGTCGAAGTTGGTGGAGAAGTGGGGTAGAAGGGAGTCATCCACATAGAGCTCAAGGTAGAATCCCAGGGCGTCCTCGGTGTCCACGACGAAGGGTACCGTGAGGCTCTGGCGAGGGGTCTCTGGATACAAGTTGGGGTCCATCGTGAATTCGGCCGAGAACTCCCCCATTACGGGGTCGTCACTGGTATCGAGGCCGGGGAGGTCCTTTCTCACGACTGCGGATACCGTTCCCTCGAAGGGAAGCGCAAAGAAGAAGCGGATGGTGGCTGAAAATTCGGTCCCGTTGTCTGCCGGGGCAACGGTGGTTGTGGTGTTGGCGTTGCCATTTTTCCACCACAGGCCGTCCACGAGGAGTCCTGGAGTGACTGCGAAATCCTCGTCGGCGAATTGGAAGAGAGAGAGAATGTTCCCCGAGGCCATGGCTTTGGGGTCGAAGGTGGGGAATGAGGGGGAGGAGGGCTTTGCGTTGAAGAATCCGAGGCTGAACTGTGGCCCCAACTCGACCATGGGGGAGGAGGGGTAGTAGTTCCAGAAGTTCTCGTCGGCCAGGGGACCACTCTTGAGTCTGAGAATCTCAGAATCGAACTCGTCGGACATTCCCCCGTCGTCCCCCAGGAATTCCTGCAACAATCCGCCCGTTGCAAAATCAAGCAGGTCCTCCAAAGGTTGGGAGATCAGGGTGTTGAGGAACTGCTTGGCTTGGACTCGGCTCATTCCGCCGAGGTACTGGTCAGCGGTAGCCAGGGTTTGTGCGGCTTCTACGAGGACCGCGGCGCAATTGATATTGGGCTTGTTGGCGCAGACCTTTCCATTCTCGCAGTACCAGGTCAGCAATTCGTTGGTGGCTGCTTTGGCCTCTGGGCCGTCGAGCCAGATGTCGTAGAGAACATCGATGACGGCATCCCAGTCGCCAAAGAGGAGGTCTCCGTAGGTTTCGAAGATCCCTTCGGTTTCCCCTTCTTGACCATCGTAGCCGGCAAATACATTGAGCATCCCAATGGGGGCTGAGGAGAAGAGTGCATTCTGGATGAATGTCTCACAGGCTGGATCGGCGGCGTTGTGGGTGAGGTGTCCCAGGGCAAAGAGAATCAGATCCGGGTCCTGGGTCTCTGCTGCACGATCCATGAGGCAGTAGCTAATCGGCACCCCGTGTCCGAATCCGATGGTCGGCATGGCGTTTTGAAGATCGGGGGAAATGGAACCCAGGTGCAGCATCGTTGCGGGTTGAAGGGCCTGGTCCCAGATATTTTGCCACTCCGGATTGGCCTCAGCGATGAGGGCGAAGGCGCCGTCGGCTTCGACGACGTGCAGTCCTGGGCCGCACGCCTCGGAAATCTTGGGAACTGACAGGAGCGTCGTAATGAGAAGGGCACAGGAAAGTCGAGCCACAAACCACCGCATGGGATCCTCCCTGGTTGCTTTGAGGAGGATAGCAAGATCGCGTGTCGGATGCTCGACTTTTGGCGAGACGATTCGGGAGGTCGGAGGTGAGCTTGACAGGTGTGCGAGCAGTCGCCACGTGCCTCTCCATGATTGTCAAATCGGAGGTTCGAGGTTACCTTGAAGAAGCCTTGTTGCTCCAGGAGTGTGCTATGGCCCCCAGTTGGTTGTCCCGATACCTGTTTCGAAGCATCATTCTGGTGCTTTGGTTTGCAGCGAACTTCTATGTTGTCGGCCGGTTCTGGAGTGCCGCTGGGTTGAAGGGGAAGCGGTGGATTCGGATTTCCCTTGTGCTGGTCCTGGCAGCATTGTTTCCCGTGGGGCACTGGGTGGTGGGTTCCGGGGCTGGGGAGTGGGTCGAAACGGCACTCTCCGGTATGGGGATGTTCTGGATCGGGTTGGTCTCCATCTCCTTGAGTGTCTTTCTCCTGCTCGACATCGGCTGGCGCCTGACCGGGGTTGCCTCCCGGCTGTTGACCCGCACGCCGAAGTGGTGGCGAGGAGTCGCCACGGGACCCGGGCGAAGAGTCTGGTTGGGAGCCATTGCGCTGGTCGGGGTGTTGGTCGCATGGGCGGTCGTCGGTGGCCACGCGGCCCCCAGGATTCGACGGGAAGTGATCCCTTTTGCTGGCGCCCATTGCGTTGGAAAATCACTCACCATTGCCCACCTCTCCGACCTTCACCTGGGCAAAGAAGTCGGTGTGGAGGCGTTTGCTTCCATGGTGGATCAGGTGGCGTCTTTGTCCCCTGACGTGGTCGTGATGACGGGGGACCTGCTGGACGACGTCGGACCCCATACAGACGAGGCATTGAGGGAGCTGGACCGCTTGCATCCACCCCTCGGCATCTATGCTGTTACGGGGAACCACGAGCTGTACGAGGGGCCCGATTACTTCCGTGCATCCATGGAGCGTCATGGGGTTCAGGTGCTGTCGCAGTCCCATGTCGTGCTTCCAAATGGAGTGGTCCTGGCGGGCATCGACGACACCCACTTCTTCTCCCGGGGAAAGGTACATGCTGCAACGGTTGCAGAGGCGCTGGACGCTGCTTTGGCTGGCGTGGCTCAAGGGGGGTGTGTGGTGCTTTTGAGCCATCGCCCCGAGGTGGCCTTGGAAGCGGCGGAGCGTGGGGTGTCGTTGGTGTTGTCCGGACACACCCACGCAGGGCAGTTGCCCCCTTTTCAGATCATCAGTCCCTGGTTCAACGGTGGATTCCTGGGGGGGCTCTACAAGGTTCAAGAGACTGTGCTGAACGTAAGCCGGGGGGCTGGGACGTGGGGTCCTCGAATGCGCCTCTTCGCCCCTTCTGAGATCGTGTTCTTGCAGATGACGGGGGTGTCGCCGTAAATCGAGTTGATGCGGCCAACGCGGGGTCCAGGCTTCCCGAATTTCCCAGGTGAGTCATCGTTGCCGGAAAGTCGCCTGAATGGGGAATGTCCCCGTGTTTTCCTCGATTTCAGCCCTTAGCCAGTGACAAAATAGATGTTGACCTAGAGGGTGCTTTCTGATAGATAAGCAGGCTCAAAGGAGTGCGGAGGGCCGAACATTGGTGTCATTATACAATTTTCTTGTGCTGTTGCAGTTGAATCAGGGAAGTGGCTCTGGAGGCGGGACAGAAGCGGCTCCGGCAGCGACTGGCGCGGCGGAGACGGCCGCAGAAGGGGCAAAGCAGGCCAGCGGTGGCTTGTTTGGGGGAGGAATGCTGGACCTGGTGGTCTGGATGGTCTTCTTCTTTGCCTTGATGTACTTCCTGCTCATCCGGCCGCAGAAGAAGCAGCGTCAGAAGCACGAGTCGTTGCTGGGCTCCTTGACGAAGGGAGACAAGGTCGTAACGACGGGCGGCATCATGGGCACCATTCGAGGCATAACCTCGGTGGCCGTGACTCTGGAAGTCAGTGAAAAGGTGACCATTCGGGTTCGCAAGGAGCACATTGCCGGCTTGCAATTGGATCCGAAGGAAGAGGGGCCGGCGAAGAGCTAGCCCCTGTATCTCAGTCGATATCGGTTTTCGAAGGGAATTGGATAGACCGCCCCTCTGGTGGGGTGGAGATGGAGTTCAACGATGGAGAAGCAAAGGTTCTGGCGTACCTTGTTCGTGGTACTGCTGACGGTATTCAGCATCCTTTACATCCTGCCGACGCTGATGCCGGCGGACTCGCTGCCGAAATGGTATCCGTTTAAGAAGGAGCTGAAGTTCGGTCTGGACATCAAAGGGGGGCTTGAGCTCCGCTACTCAGTGGACTACAAGAAGGCCATTCTTGAGCACACCAGAGACTTGATGTTCCGCACCCAGGAGTACCTGGTACGGAAGACCAAGGGCAAGGAATATAGCGACAAGATTACACCCGAAGAGTTGGCTGAGATTCGCGATGTGGCGAAGTTCACAGTGCCAGCCTTCGATACCGTGTCCATCGTAACCACCGATGAAGGGATTCTGGATCTCCTCACCAAGGAAGCCTTGGAGAAGGATATCGACCCCCGATACATCAAGGTGGAAGAAGGGGACGCCATCCTCCTGGTTATGAACCCAAAGGAAGTGAAGCAAATCCGGACCGAGACGGTGTCTCAGACACTGACCATCATCCGTAAGCGAATCGAAGCTTCCGGACTGGTGGAGCCCGACGTTCGAGCTGCCGGGGAAACCGACATCGACGTTCAGTTGCCCGGTGTCAAGAAGGCCGAGATGGACCGAGTTCGTGAGATGATCGGCAAGACCGCTCGCCTCACCTTCCGCATCGTCGACAACAAGAGCGACTTCTTCAACGACGTCAAGGGCGACCTCGAGACCTTCAAACAAGAGAAGGGTGGGACCTCTTTGAAGAACATGTCTATAGAGCGGTTCGGAGACCGACATCAGGTCCGCGCCGACAAGAAGAGCCACCTCGTGGCCTTCACCCAGTACCTCCGCAAAATCGGCAAGCTCCCCGACGACCATGTCGTGGGGTACTACGAAGTGCAGGACAGGGACAAAGCCGGTCGAGTGATCAGCGCCTACTACCGAACCGAGTACCTTCACGGGGAAGTGAAAGTGTCCGGCGAGCACCTCGCTCGCGCCCGAGTGTTCTACAAGGACACCGGAGAGCCCTACGTCAGCTTGACCTTCAACAGCCGAGGCGGAAAGCTCTTTGGCGAAGTCACCTCCGACAACGTCGGTCAGTACATGGCCATCATGTTGGACGATGACATCAACTCCGCCCCGGTCATCAAAGAAGCCATTACCGGTGGACAGGCCCAGATTTCCCTCGGTGGCGACAAGAGCTCCCAGGAACTCATGGCCGAAGCCCAGAGCCTCGTAACCGTGCTCACCCACGGTGCTTACAAGGCCCCGGTGCACAAGATTCAGGACCACGAAGTGGGCCCGACCTTGGGGAAAGACTCCATCGACGCTGCCGTGTGGTCCCTGATTGTGGGAGCGGCCCTGGTCATCCTCTTCATGCTGCTTTACTACGGCATGGCGGGAATCATCGCCGACATCGCCCTCATCTTGAACATGATCTTCATCCTGGCGATCCTCATCGCCTTCAACTCGGCGTTGACCCTCCCTGGTCTTGCAGGAATCGTGTTGACCGTCGGTATGGCGGTGGACGCCAACGTGATTATCTACGAACGAATTCGAGAGGAGTTACGCGCAGGCAAGGCTCCACGACCGGCCATTGAAACCGGATACGAGAAATCGACCTGGACCATCATTGATGCTCAGTTGACGACGGCGCTGGCCGGACTGATTCTGTTGAACTTCACCACGGGCCCCATTTATGGGTTCGCCGTGACGTTGCTTATCGGCATCGTTTGTTCGGTGTTCACGGCGCTGTTCATCAGTAAGTTGATCTTCGGCTGGCTGTTGAGCAAAAAGATCATTAAAGAAAAAGTGCGCATCTAAGGGGAGGAAGTAACCCATGCCGTTGCAATTTATAAAGGCAAATACCAAATTCGAGTTCATGAACCGGCGGATCCTTTTCTTTGGTGTCAGTGGCACCGTGATTCTTGCCGGGCTCATTGCCCTTCTGGTTTTCGGGTTGAACCTGGGTATCGACTTCCGAGGTGGAACGAAGATTCTTCTTCGCTTCAACGGAACCGAAGCCATTGACCGGGAGTTGATCCGCAAGGTCGTCGCCGACAAGATCCAGGAGATCAGCGGCGAAGAGATGCAGGTGGAAGTTCAGGACTTCTCCTCGGGTGGTGACGAAGACGCCGTGATGTACATGGTGTATACCGAGTCCGTGAGTCTCATCACCGAGGAACAGAAGACCGACCTGGTTGCGGCTGTGAAATCGGAATTTGGCGATGACACCGCGGTGAGCGCCCCGGAAGAGGGTGGCGATCAGTTCTATGTCTCTTTTGCTGACGAAGCTCCCATCGGCGAGCGAATGAATGCGTTGGAGAAGATCTTCGCCGACCACGGCCTGGCTCGTGTGAATGTGGAGTCAGAGAAGGTCCGCGACCTCAAGATGGAACGATACAAGATCGTGAACCTGGAATCGGGAGAGGGGTCTGAGGGTGAGGATCTCCTGGACGTAGCCGACTCTGCCAAGGTCGAGCAGGAAGATGCCCTCAAGGAGCAGCTCCAGAAGGATCTGTTGACCTTCATGGCCGAGAAGAAGGACACCTCCTACACCATCCGAATCGAAGAGATCAAAGGCAAGATGGAAGAAGCCATCGCCAGCCAGGAAGAGTTGGCGAAGCGTTTCGACGGCATCGAGTCCGCCACCTCCATCAGCCCCAGCGTTGGTACAGACATGCTGAACAACGGTCTGCTGGCTGTGTTCTACGCAGTCATCGGAATCTTGCTGTACATCGCCCTGCGATTCGACTTCAAATACGGTCCAGGTGCCGTCGTCGCCTTGCTCCACGACGCATTCATTACCGTTGGAGTATTCGCTATGCTCCAGGTCCCGTTCTCGCTGCCCATCATCGCTGCCTTGCTGACGATTATCGGGTATAGTGTCAACGACACCATTGTGGTGTTCGACCGAATTCGTGAGAACGTCTCCAAGTTGAAGGGCCTTCCCTTTGACCGAATCATCAACAAGTCCATCAACGAGACTCTCTCTCGAACGGTGTTGACCTCGGCCACCTCCCTGGTGGTGGTGATCTCCATCTATGTCCTCGGCGGTGGGCTCATCCAGGACTTCGCCTTTGCCCTCATCGTGGGTATCGTCGTTGGTACGTATTCCTCCATCTTCATCGCCAGCCCCATCCTGCTGGCCCTGGACAATTTGATTCAGAAGCGCAAGGTGCGGGCGACCAGGTAAGGTGTGAATGATATGGGAACCCGCCACGGCTGATCCGGCCTCAATCGACGAACTCTCCCGGCAACTATCCATTTCGAAATTCCTGGCCCGACTTCTGGTCACTCGAGGGGTGGAGACTGTTGCTGAGGCGACGAGGTTCCTGGAACCCAAACTTGCCGATTTTCGCGACCCTCGAGAATTCCCCGAGGTCGAGCACGCTGCTCGCCGTTTGGCTAGAGCCATCATGGGGCGCGAGAAGGTCTTAGTCTACGGGGACTACGATGTGGATGGAATCACCTCGGTGAGTCTCCTCCTTTCTTTCTTCCGAGACTTGGGTTTTGCTGCCGACTACCAGTTGCCCAACCGCTTCGTCGATGGATATGGGCTGAATCTGGGCCGTGTTGAGGAGATGGTGGCAGACGGGTACTCCCTGCTGGTTACCGTTGACTGTGGCAGCGCCAACGCCGACGAGGTGGCTTATCTCACCGACAATGGGGTGGACGTCATCGTCACGGACCACCACCGCTTGCAACACGAGCGGCCCCAAGGGTACGCCTTCGTAAACCCCATGGCTTGGGAAGACCATCCGGAGTACCAGGAATTGGCCGGGGTAGGGGTGGCCTACGTATTGATGATGGCCACTTACCTGTTGCTGCGTGAGGACAACCAGCTCCCTGCGGACTTCCCGCCGCTCAAGCACTATCTGGATGTGGTCACGTTGGGCACGGTGGCAGACATGGTGCCCCTTCGAGGACCCAACCGTGCGCTGGTCGTGCACGGCCTGCGCTCCTTGAAAAACGGTTCACACCGACCGGGGATTAACGCCCTTCGTGAAGTGGCCAACCAAAGCGACAAGCCCTTCGATGAAACCACCATCGCCTTCTACATGGCCCCTCGAATCAACGCGGCGGGGCGTCTCGGGAGGGCGGATGTTGGGGTGGATCTGCTCATGGCCGGGAGTCACGCTCGGGCCTTGGGGCATGCCAGGGCACTGGACACGGAAAACACCCGTCGGCGGGAACTGGAAAAGCGGATTTACGAAGAGGCTTGCCAGATTCTGGAAGCCGAGCTGGAGCATCGGGACGTCAAGACCATCGTCCTGGCGAGCCCTCATTGGCATCAGGGGGTGGTGGGAATTGTTGCCTCTCGATTGTGCGAGCGGTACTACCGACCCACGGTGCTTTTGAAGATCGAAGGGGATACGGCAACGGGTTCGGCGCGCTCCATCGCCGGGTTCAACATCGCAGACGCCTTAAAGGAGTCGAAGGACTTGCTGGAGCGTTTCGGGGGGCACTCCATGGCCGCCGGGTTGACCATCCACGTAGACCGGATTCCAGCGCTGCAGCGAGCGTTGGATCAACGCCTCGAATCTTCCATGTCCCCGGAGTCGCTGGAGCCTCGTTTGACAGTGGATGCCGAGGTCTCTCTGGCGGATGTGACCCAGACCATGATTCTGGACATCGCCAAACTCTCCCCCTTTGGAATTGGAAATCCGGAGCCGATTCTTGCCAGCACCGCCGTTACCGTGCGCAGTCGCAAGATCGTCGGCAACGACCACCTGAAGATGGACGTGGAGCAGGACGGACGACGTCTGGAAGCCATCGCCTTTCGAATGGCCAATGCGCCGGTTCGGGTTGGGGATGAAATCGATATCGCCTACCTCCCCGAGGTTCGAAGCTGGCACGGCCTGACCTTCTTGCAGTTGCGAATCAAAGACCTGGTGACGCGCTAGACATTGTCTTGTTGTTTGGCTGGAGGATATCTTGGGAAAAGTAGCAGGGGTCGACTTCGGAGATCGACGAATCGGCATCGCCATCAGCGATCCCGAGGGGTCCATGGCCTTCCCTCGGGAGGTCATCGAGTGGAAGGGGAGCCTTGCCGAGGCTGCTTCAAGGGTCTTGTTGGCGTTGGCCGATGACGATGTGAGCACCATCGTGGTGGGTCGGCCGCTGGAGATGGATGGAAAGCGGGGCAAGCAAGCGGACCGGGTGAGCTCGTTTTGTGATATCCTCCGCAAATCGCCGGGATGGTCTGGGGACGTTGTCGAGTTCGACGAGCGTCTCTCCTCCAAGCACGCCGAGCGGCTTCTCTTTGATGCGGGGATGAACGGCAAGCAGGCCAAAAAGTCCGTGGACAAGGCCGCGGCCGCTTTGATATTGCAGGGGTATCTGGACTCGAAGTCCAGGACCCGGCGCTAACCTGGGAGGTGCGTTTTGAAACGGGGAGTTTGGTGGACTTTGGTGAGCTTGGGGCTGTTTCTGGCCGTAGCTTCCCTGGTCTACTGGGATTTCAACAACTACCTGGAAAACGCCATCACAAAGGACAGTGATGAGCAGGCCCAAGTGGTGGTGGAGCAGGGGATGACCCTGTCTGAAGTTGTCACCGCCCTCGAGGAAGCCCACGTCGTCACCAGCCCAACCTATTTTCGGCTTCACCTGTTGATGACCGACCTGGCAGACAAGATGCGGGCCGGGGTGTACTACTTCAACTTCCAGCAGACCCCCAAGGAAGTGGCCCAGATTCTCTCTCACGGCCCAAAGAACCCGTTTCTGGTGGTCACCATCAAGGAAGGGTACAACCTCTGGCAGGTGGCCTCGGCATTTGAAAATGCCGGGATCTGCAACGCCGAGAAAATCCTGGCATTGGCTCGGGACGAAGAGTTCGCTCGAAAGGCGGGAGTCCCCATCATCCCGGGAAACAAGACCCTCTTTCATTTGGAGGGATACGTCTTCCCGGAGACCTACTACGTGGCCCCGGGGCAGACTCCCGAGCACATCCTGCGCCGCATGATCCGCCAGACGTTTGTCGAACTCAAGGAAGCCAAGAAGAAGCACCTGAGGCCATACAGCCTTCTCCTGGAGGAGTTCGGTTTCACGGATCATGAACTGCTAACCATCGCTTCGCTGGTGGAAAAGGAGACCGGTCTTCCCAACGAGAAGCGTCTCGTGACATCGGTGTTCTTGAATCGCCTGCGCCAGGGAATGCGCCTTCAGACCGACCCCACCCTTGCGTATACACCGGAAAAGCAGGGTCGAAATCCCACGGCCAAAGACAAGAAGAACCGAGAGAATCTATACAACACCTACGAATATGAGGGGCTCCCTCCGGGGCCCATCTGCAATCCTGGACGGGAGTCGTTGGAAGGGGCGGTGAATCCTGGGAAGTCCGGATTCCTCTTCTTTGTTGCCAAACGGGACGGAACCGGCGGTCATCACTTCTCCACGAACTACGACGATCATCGTCGGGCCGTAAAGAAGTACTTGGGCACCTCCTCTTCCAAGAAGAAATAGGAGCGCAGCGTGGCTTTGGTCAGCAAGAGTAGAGAGATCCCCAAGGGCGACTGCTCGGTTGGGGTGGTGGTCCTGGTGAAGAAGGAGAAAGCGGAAGTCCGCATCGACTCGGCCCCCTGTCAGGGCTGCAAGCACAGCGCCAGTTGCGCGCTGTGGGCCGTTGGCGACTCCACCAACACCCTTTGGGCTCACAACAAAGTGGGGGCAAGGGTCGGGGACTCGGTTCGAGTTGCTCTTTCCCCCGGGGAAAAAACCAAAACTGCCTGTTTACTTTACCTGCTGCCTAGTATATGTATCGTGGCGGGTGTGCTGCTTGGGCAGCCGATTCTTGGTGTGGCTCTAGGGGTTGAACCGATTCTGGGGGGGGCCATCGGAGCACTTATTGGCTTCGGTTTCGGGCTCCTTCCGGCGATAGTCGTTGCCCGCCGTGGAGGGACACTCCCGGTAGTCGTCGAAGTGATAAAGGAGGGCTAGGTGGTCATTCTAAAAGCAGCTATTTTTCTGGCGCTTCTGGCCGGATTCCTGTCCGTCGTCTTGGTCTTGGTCTCCAAGAAATTCGCCGTGAAAGAAGACCCCCTGGTGGGAGACGTGGAGGAGGCGCTTCCGCAGTACAACTGTGGCGCTTGCGGTTTCCCCGGGTGCGCCGGCTTTGCCAAATACCTCGTGGAGAGTCGTGACCCCGGTGCCCTGTGCGTGCCGGGCGGCCCCGACCTGCAAAAGAAGCTGGCAGCTCTCCTGGGGATGGAGGTCAAAGCAGCGACTCCCACGGTTGCTCATGTGTTCTGCAAGGGAACCAACAGCAAGGCGAAGCAGGACGGCGAGTATTTCGGAATTCAAGATTGCGTGGCAGCGGACCTTATCAATGCTGCTCCCAAGAGTTGCCCCTTCGGTTGCCTGGGCCTCGGAAGCTGTGTGGAAGCCTGCGCCTTTGACGCACTCCATGTGGTAGACGGAATCGCCGAGGTCATCGAGGAGAATTGCGTCGCCTGTGGTGCCTGCGTGAAAGCGTGCCCCAGGGACCTCATCTCCATGATTCCCCAGGGCCCTCGAGTGGTCGTGGAATGTCGCAGCAAGGACAAGGGCGCAGGGGTCAAACGCTACTGCGAAGTGGGCTGCATCACATGCCAGCTTTGCGTCAAGAAGTGCCCCGAGAACGCAATTGCTTTGACCGATGACATCATCGTCATCGATTTTGAGAAGTGCACCCTGTGCGGCACCTGCATTGAGGTCTGCCCGCAGAACACGATCCTCCCAGCCCATTTCGTTCCAGAGAAGAAGGAAGAACCCAAGGAGGGAACGGCATGAGTTCAGCGACCATGGGATTCCCCAAGGGAGGTGTGCATCCTCCAGAAGAGAAAGAGCTCTCCCTGGGAGCCGAACTGGTAACCGTAACCCCCCCAAAGAAAGTCATCGTCCCGGTCACGCAACACCTGGGCAGACCCTCTGCCGTGGTTGTGAACCGTGGGGACGAGGTGGTGGTGGGGCAGGTCCTCGCAGAAGCCACCGGGCCGGTGTCCGCCGCCGTTCACAGCCCGGTTTCGGGGAAAGTGCTGAAGATCGCCGACGGGGCGGTTATCGGGGCGGATCGGGTGCCGGTTATCGAGATCATGAACAACGGCGAAGACACGGGGCTTGATGCCTTTGTGCAGAAGACCGTGAGTTGGAAGGACAAGTCGAGCTTCCTGGATTGGATTCGGGATGCCGGCGTTGTCGGGCTCGGGGGAGCAACCTTCCCGACCCATATCAAGCTCATGCCTCCAAAGGACGCAACGGTTCACACCCTCATCATCAACGGGTGTGAATGCGAGCCGTACCTCACGGCGGACGACACCCTCATGCAGTGGAAACCGGCGGAAGTGCTGGCCGGCTGCTGTATCATGGCGGGAGTCCTGGGGATCAGCCGAATCCTCATTGGAATCGAAGACAACAAGCCCAGAGCCATCGAGGCCATGACCGTGGCGGCACGGGAAGGGACCTACGCTTCGTTTTTTGACGGGGATGTGCCTTCTTTTGATGTGCAGGTTCATGCGCTGAAAACTCGCTACCCGCAAGGGGCCGAGAAGCAGCTTATCGATGCCCTGATTCATCGCAAAGTGGGGGCCGGAAAGTTGCCCTTTACCGCGGGGGTCGTGGTGCAAAACAGCGGCACCGCGTATGCGGCCTTTGAAGCCGTAGCAGCAAGAAAACCCCTCATCGACCGGGTGATGACCGTCACCGGGAAAGGGGTGGAGAAACCGGGGAACTTCCTGGTTCGCATCGGCACCCCCATTTCCGAAGTCGTCAATGCGGCCGGGGGAGCCAAAGAGAATCTCAAGGCCATCATCGCCGGCGGACCCATGATGGGCAAGTCGGTGAAGACCCTGGAATTGCCAGTGGTCAAAGGCACCTCCGGCGTGCTCCTCCTCACTGGGGAAGAGATTGAAGAATACCGTGAGCGGGAATGTATCCGCTGCGGACGGTGCGTGGAAGCCTGTCCCGTGAACCTCGTGCCCTGCGACGTGGCGGCCTTTGCCGAATTCCGGCAGTGGGACCGTGCCGGCAAGGCCATGGAATGTGTCGAGTGTGGCTGCTGTCAGTACGTCTGTCCTGCCAATCGCTACCTTGTACTCTACAATCGGCTGGCCAAGTACCACTGGAGGAGGTTGCAGAAGTGAGTTCAACGAAGCTGATTCTACAGTCATCGCCCCACCTCCGGGATGACGATTCCGTTCGCCGGATTATGTTGACGGTGCTCATCGCACTGGCCCCGGCAACGGTCGCATCGGTGCTGATGTTTGGCACTCGAGCGGTGGTGGTGCTGGTGCTTGCGGTGTTGGGGTGTCTTGCCTTTGAGGCCATCGCCCTGAAAATCATGAAGAAACCCCTCATGCCATACCTTACCGACGGCTCCGCCGTGGTCACCGGCATCCTTCTCGCCATGAACCTTCCCTCGGGTCTCCCGTGGTGGATGGTGCTTGTGGGCGCGTTGGTGGCGGTGGTGTTGGGCAAGCAGGTGTACGGCGGGATTGGAAGCAACCCCTTCAACCCGGCCCTGGTGGCTCGAGTATTCCTTTTCATCTCCTTCCCAACAGCGATGACCACCTGGCCCGTTCCAGGAAGCGACCTGTTTGGCATGGGGGCCGATGTGGCAACCGCCGCAACCCCCTTGGGAGTGTTGAAAACCGACGGATTGGCGGCCCTGATGTCGTCGGATTCGAACTTGTACATGAACCTCCTCACGGGACACGTGGGAGGTTGCCTGGGTGAGACGTCGGCCATTGCCCTGATTCTGGGCGGGCTCTTCCTGCTTCTGCGCAAGGTCATCTCCTGGGAGATCCCCGTCACTTTCATCGGCACCGTTTTTGCCTTCACCGGGGTCTTCTATCTCGTGGATTCAAGCACTTACGCCGACCCCCTGTTCCAGATTCTGTCTGGAGGGGTCATGCTGGGCGCCATCTTCATGGCCACTGATATGGTCACCACTCCCGTCACCCGAAAAGGAATGCTCCTGTTTGGATTCGGTTGTGGACTCATTACCGGGGTGATTCGATTGCTGGGGAGTTACCCCGAGGGGGTCTCCTTCTCGATCCTCATCATGAACGGATTCACCCCACTCATCGACCGCTACATCACCCCCGCTCCTTTCGAGGACAAGGGTGGTGAGCTGCAGGCGCCCTAAAGGAGGTGACGGCATGAGCGACAAAAAAGACAGCAACATTGCCGCGGTGGTGGTGGTGGTCATTATCGCAACCGTCTGTGCGGCTGGGCTGGCCTTCATCAAAGATCTCACGGCGGACGCCATTCAAGCAGCATTGGACAACGAGACTTTGTCGGCAGTGGCGAAGGTGGTTCCAAAGAACTGCGAAGCCGATTTGGCCAAACAGTTTGTCTTCCCCGAGGGGGAGGGCGGATTGACCTTCTATCCTGCGTACGACAAGGCGACCGGGGACCTGTGTGCCTTTGCCGTGAAGACCCAGGATGACAAGGGATACGGTGGTCGTTTGCAGTTGCTGGCGGGATTCTCCCATTTGGACAACCCCGAGGGATTGGTCTTGCAGCGAGTGTATGTGTTGACCCACAGCGAGACCCCCGGCTTGGGGAGCAAGGCGACTGTGGGGCAGGACGAGGACCCAGACACCTGGGGAGACGACCCTGTGAAGGTCTTCGGAGTGAATTTCCGGATGAAGCAAGTCAAGGATATGAGCTTTACTGCGAAGAAGGCTGCCGAGGCGGGACCCAACGACGTGTCGGCCATTACGGCGTCGACCGTCACCTCCCGGGCAGTCACCAATGCAGCGAAGAAGGCTGCGGAATTGGTGAAGGGCAACCTGGAAGCGCTGAAACAGAAGGGCGCCCGATAGACGACTGAGGGGTTCTAGGATACCTCAAGGATAGGGGAACGAAGCATGAGCAAGCTTGCCGAACTGACGAAAGGGCTATGGAAGGAGAATCCTGTCTTCCGGCTCCTTCTCGGGATGTGTCCCACCCTGGCTGTGACGACTGAGGTTGTCTCCGGCATCGGGATGGGACTTTCAGCCACCTTTGTGCTGGTCATGGCCAACCTCGTCGTGTCATCGATGCGGAACGTCATTCCAGCCAAGACACGGCTTCCCATCTTCATCGTGATTATCGCCACCTTTGTGACCATCGTGGACCTGGTGATGAATGCCTACGCCCACGACGTGCACAAGAGCCTGGGAATCTTCATCCCCCTCATCGTGGTGAACTGCGTGATTCTGGGGCGAGCCGAAGCCTTTGCTTCCAAGCGCCCGGTGTTCGACTCCATTCTGGATGGTCTGGGAATGGGGCTGGGATTCACCCTGGGATTGGTCGCACTGGCTACTGTGCGTGAGATTCTGGGCAACGGTACCTGGTTTGGGATGCCCGTCACCGGAGAAGGGTACACCCCCTTCCTGCTGTTCGTTCTTCCTCCAGGAGCCTTCATCTCGTTGGGATTCCTGTTGGCCGGTATGAACTCGATTGAGAACAGGAGGAAGGCTCATGGCTGAGCAATCCATCATCGCCATTTTCATCGCTTCGATCCTTTCCCAGAACGTGATTTTCGCTCGGTTCCTGGGGATCTGTCCATACCTGGGAGTCTCTCGCTCCCTCTCCACCGCCTTCGGCATGTCAGCCGCAGTACTCTTTGTCATGACGCTGTCTTCGGCCATTACCTATCCCATCTATGCCCTGGTGCTGAAACCCTATGACATGGAGTATCTGCAGACGCTGTCCTTCATTCTGGTCATCGCCTCGCTGGTGCAACTTGTGGAAATCGTCATGAAGAAGGCGACCCCGTCGCTCTATTCGGCGCTGGGTATTTTCCTCCCGCTCATTACCACCAACTGCGCCATCCTGGGTATCGCCATCTTGAACATCAACGAGAAGCTGAGCTATGCACAGGCCCTCGTGTTTACCGTGGGATCCGCTGTGGGTTTTGGATTGGCTTTGGTCATCTTCGCCGGTATCCGAGAGAATCTTGGTGTTCGCCATGTGCCAAAGGTGCTTCAGGGAGCCCCCATCGGCCTCATTACCGCTGGGATTCTGGCAATGGCATTCATGGGCTTCGCTGGTCTCGGCCAGTAACCGGTTCTCTTCGTTTCTCCAATCGTTACGATAAGGGGTGTGCTCTTGCAGTTGTTTCGTGTTCACATCGTCGCATTTCTGGTCGTCGTCTTGCTGGGGGCCTGCTCAAAGGAAGACCTGCAGGAAGCCACGTTCTATCCCATGGGCGGGATCCCCTTCACGGTGAAGGCCTACGGGGTGCCAAAGTCCTTGTTTGAAGAGGGGATGACTGAGATTCGGGCGGAGGTAGACCACCTGGAGTCGATTCTGTCGTCCCACATCGCCGACAGCGAAGTGACGACCCTGAATCGGGAGCGAAGGGCGGAGATCTCCCCCGAGACCCTTCAGGTGATGGAAATGGCAGCGCGCATTTCCGCCGATACCGAGGGTGCCTTCGACATCACCGTGGGGCCGATTCTGGACCTGTGGAAATTCAGCGAAGAGCAGGGACGGATGCCCACCCAGGAAGAGATCGACCAGCGAATCAAGTCGGTGGATTGGCGGCAGGTGGCGCTTTCAAGCCGTGGCACTGCGACCCTGGAGTTGAACAACATGTCGGTGGACTTGGGCGGCATCGCCAAAGGTTTCATCGCCGATCGCGCCGCTCAGATTTTGAAGAAGAAGGGAATCCGGCGGGGGATTGTGGACGCTGGGGGGGACCTGGTGTTGTTCAACTCGGTGGGAGAAGAGCCGTTCAAAGTTGGAGTGAAGAACCCCCTAAATCCCGATGAACTGTTTGGGGTGCTCTCCCTCGATAGCGGCGCCATTGTCACGTCGGGTTGCTATGAGCGCCAGTATCGAATTGGGGACAAGCGCATCTGTCACATCATCGATCCTCGAACGGGACAACCCGCCTCTGAGCTTGAGAGTGTCACTGTGGTAGCCGAAGAGGCAGCCACCGCCGATGCTCTGGCGACAGCGGCCATGGTGTTGGGACGTGAGAAGGGGATGGAGCTTATCAAGAGCCACCCGGGGGCTGAGGCCCTTCTTATCTGGACGGCGGAGGGGAAGCTGGCGTGGGAATTGACCCCGGGGCTTGAAGGGAAGCTGAAGGTGAAGTGAGGCTGTGCGCCCTTGTGACTACAGAGAAATCGAACGAAGCATCCAATTGCCTTTGGCATCTCGCTCAACGATGACGAGTCCCTGTCGTTCGTCGGGAAAGACGAAGTTCTTCAGCGTGAAGTAGACCTTCTTCGTCGTCTTGGTGACTTTGGCAGGCTTCATCTCCAACACGTAGGCTTTGAATCCGTACTTGTCATGGGCGAAGTAGTTGATGGCCTGTTCCCGAATGTTTGGCCACTCTCGGCCATTCACCTGCTTCATCCCCTTCTCGTTCTTGCGGTCGGGCATGAGCCAGCGCACGTACTCTTTCATCCCCACTTCCGGGTTGTCCTCGAGTCCAGCCTTGAGAACCTTGTAGATGATATGGAAGGGGGTGGATTCGTCACAGTCTCTGACCGGGAAATTCCCTCGCTTGTTTCCCTCTCCGGCCAGGATTGTCTGGGAGGAGAAGGAGGTGACCAGAAACAGTGCCAGAAACAGCGTAGCAAACTTCCGAAGACCCATGGATTTCCCTCAACTGGTGGTTTGCGATGAATCCGAGTTCGCATGGGGTCGGTTGGGGTGCTTTGACCTCTTCAGGTGACCCGTCTACTCGAACAATTCGAGGATGGACTATAGCTAGAAGCACTCTTGAGTGCAAGCATCCCACTCGGTCTTATCCAGGGTGTTGTAGCCGGGGTCGGCGTCCCATGCGTCTCTGAGGCACTTCAAAATGTTGGCAGCCTGTGGGACATTGGCCGAGTCGAGTTTCCGCAATGTTCGGCTCATGTTTTCGAAGTTCTCGGGATAGACGAAGACATTTGAGTAGAAATCGCTCCCCAATTGGGCGAAAAATTGACCACATTTCAACTCGCCGTCGATTGGATTTCGGCACTGCAGTTCTGCGTAAAGGCAGTCGAAGGGGTTGGCCATGGGGCTGATGGAACAGGCGACTCTAGCCTGGGTCAGCTCAAGGTCTTCTTTGAGCTCGGCGCCGTAGTAGCAATCCAGAATGCAGTCCGTTTTCTCCTGGCAGAAGGTAGAACCATCCAGGCAACCACACAAGATGGCACAGTCCAGAGTGGCCTTACACGACTTGTTTCCGGAACCGGCAAAGCAGTCCACCACGCTGTTGAGGCATGCCTGGGCTTTCTGCGGCGTCTCCTGCTCTCCATCGGCCATGGAGCAGTTTTCTCCCACAGCCACTAGCTGCGAGATTGCATCCGAGGAGGCGTTCTTGGTGCAGTCAGCTTGGCACACGAAGGTATCTTCGTCACTGGCGAACTCGTTGTCACACTTGCTGCGCTGGCAGTCAACAACGTCAGCGCAGCCATCGTCATCGTATTCCTCTACCATACAACCCAGAATCGCGTCGGGGCATCGTTCCTGGGCGCAGGTGACCGCTTCGTTTCCTGAACTGGCGCAATCATTGAGGCATTGATACATGGCCCTGGTGGCGGGGTCGGCTTGCCAGATTTCGCCGTCTGCGCAAGCGTTGAAACAGTTCTCGTTGTTGAAGTCAAAGCAGAAGTTCTCGTACACCAGGCAGTAAAGGATATCAAAGCAATAGACGTCCACTTCGATGTCTGCATAGGGATTGTCGATGGTATTCATGTCGGTGGTGGAATCGCCCGGATCGCTCTGATCCAGGTCCTTTTGCCCCAAATCGCCGCTTTGGTCTAGGGTCGTCCCCGGGGGCAGGAACTTCAGGGCCGACAGGTCCACCTCCGAGTTGCAACCCCAGGCCACAAGAGCCGTGGCAAGCAAGGAGAGGATAAGTCGTGGGCAACCGTTCATGGCGTCACTCCTATTGGAAACGAGGATAGCGTCATGCTAGCAGAAAGGAGCGGGAAGGGGAAGAGGGTGGAGGTTTGTTGTAATCCACTGCTTGAGGCAACGGTTCGC
>CALFHQ010000316.1 GCA_937876385.1 uncultured Pseudomonadota bacterium | reverse complement strand
CAGGATGCTCCCGCCGTCGATGAGATTGCCGGCGGCCATGCAGAAGGCCGAGACGGGCATAATGAACATTCCCACGGTCATGGAGAAGAGGGCCGTACGCTTCCTGAGCCACTGGGTTATCAGGGCTACGGTGAGCACCACTACGGCGGGGTTCACGTTGGCGTACCAAGATGGACTGGCACCCTCTCCGGCCATCCTCAAGACATACTTGGGCATGGTGGCGTAGAGCTGGTGTTGCACCATCCAGAAGCCAGTGATGATCAAGGTAAGAAACACGAGACGTGCGTTCTTGCAGACAGCCACCAGGGATGCCCAGATCTGTGCGAGGCTCTTTGCCTCCTCGTCGTCCCGGTTGGTCTCCCGGTAGAAGAGGGCCACCAGCACAAAGGCCAGGAAGGTCAGCCCCGCCGCCACCACGTTGAGGTAGATGAGGCCCTCATTGCCCATCATGTCCCTCAAAGGTTTCACTACGGTCTTCCCGGAGAAAGCCCCGATATTCACAATGGCGTAGAAAATGGAGTACCCTCTGGCTCGATTCGAGGCGCTGGATTCTCTGGCCACGGTGGCGGTGATCACTGATTTGATGAACGAGCCTCCCACCATCACCAGCAGCATCACCGGCACGAATAGCCATTTGTACCAACTGGTATCCAGTCCGTGGAACTGGACTTCCCGTCCATAGTCCACCAGCCCGGCCCCCTCAAACACTGTGGGCAGAAGCCACATGCTCCCGTAGCCCAGAGATAGCAGCCCGAAGGCCAGCAGCAGGCTCACCCGGTAGCCCATCTTGTCGGCCAGTGCGCCACTGAAGGTGGGCAAAAAGTACAGCCCGGCACTGAAAAGGCCGGAGATCGTCGCTGCCTCAATGTCGCTGAACCCCAAAATTCTAGACAGGTAGAGCGTAATCGCCACGAAGACGCCGTACCAGGCAGCTCTCTCAAGCAGTTCAACGCCGTTGGCAGTCCAGAATGAGCGGGAGAATCGCCAGGTTGGGTTGTCCTCTAGAGGTGGGCCATGGGTCATGGTTCTCCTATTAGAATTTGGGCTCATGGAACACGCAGGTTATCCCATCTTGCACCAATCCTCCACCCGATTTGCGAATGCGGTCGTTATCGAGGCGATGAAAACCACCGTGACACCCCTTCTCTTGTTTGATTCCTTGCGGTTCAACCGGTCGTGTTGTAGCAAGAGAAGATGGAATTTCAGCCTGGGGTGCGGCGCATGAAACGACTTATTGTCCTGTTTGTCTTGTGTTGTCTGACGATTCTGTTGGGATGCGGCGGGACCAAACAGTTGCCCGCAGCGGACGCTCGTGACGATTTCGTTCCACCCTCGGATGTTGCTGCCACTGACTGGAATCTTGTCGATGTCCTCGAGGACGCAGCGGTCTTGTGGGAAGTTCAAGCCGACGAAAAGGGTGACCGGGACCAGGAGCTGGAGCTCACGATGGATGATTCGGACGGCATTGCGGAGCCCTTTGTCGAATTCGAGTGGTTGTCACAACCGGCCGACCCTGCCCAGCGGATCTGCGACGAGTCGACCTCCCCGGACGACGCCCCAGACAAGGTGTTCATCCATTGCCCCATCGAGGGCGAGCACCTGGCCCCAACCCAGACGGAGCCCAAGGACGAACTCGTGGTGTGGGCCTACAACATCGAAAGAGGACACTCAATGGACGCACAGGTAGCGGCCATTCTCAGCGGAGAGAATGGTCCCCTTCCAGACGTCCTCCTCATGAGTGAATTGGACCGGGGATGCAGTCGTACGGGCTATCGACACGTGGCCCGAGAGTATGCAGCCGCATTGGGAATGAACTATCTGTTTGCCGTCGAGTTTGTGGAACTGAAGGGAGCCCCCGGTTCCCATGTCGCCCATTGCGAACACGGAAATGCCATCCTGTCCCGATATCCTCTGGGGAATGTGCGGGCCTTTCGCCATAAGTCGCAACATGTCTGGTACGACGACGACTCTCAGCCTCGCCTTGGAGGCCGGATCGCGCTAAGCGCCGATGTGCTTGTGGGTGACCGGGTACTCCACGTCTACTCGGTGCATTTCGAGTCCCAAACCGAGGAAGCTCGCAGCGCACAGGCCATGGAAACAGCGTTGGATGCTGAGACTCTGTCGGGTCCGGCGGTGGTGGGTGGCGATATGAATTGCGGCTTGGTCATGCTGGATCTCATGAACGGAACCCAGTTCGACGAAACACTGGTTCAGTTCACGAGCCGGGGCTGGTTCGATGCGCATGAGGGACTGTCAATCGAAGAGCGCGTTACGGCGCCGGAGCACAATTTTGTGCTGGATATCCTCGTTGGAACGCGAGACCAGTTCAAGAATCCAGGCGTCGGTTCCAAGTCGTCCTTCGCCACACTCTCGGACCACCTGCCTGTCTGGGCGAGTGTGGTGTTAGAGTAACGAGGAGGGGTCTGCCCCCTTGAACCCTGGCTGTCAGGAACCATCGCTTCAATATTCAAGCCGGCGGCACGTTGTTGGGATGAAACAGGTGCAAGTCAGTAGAGAATGTGCCAGGGGGGGGCGTCATCGCAAAGGGCCACGTGACTGCTCTTGAACGATCCCTCGAAAGGTGGCCTCAACGGGGAAATGGTCACTGGGATAGTGGCCCTCATTTTCGTAGTGCATCACAGAAGCGGACAGCGGTTCAAAGCCCGAGTTGTACAAGATCCAGTCGATGCGTCGGTCACCTGTTGCGACCCCCGTGAATCCGTGGAACGTTCCTTCCTCGGTAATGCCCAGCGCCTCCCATGGGTCCAGCAGGGAGCCGGAGACTCCCTCATATTCCATGGTCCCTGTCAAAATATTCCATGCGTTGCTCCCCACGAGAGGGGTGTAGCGAAAGCTAAGGGGGTGTAGCGGTAGGGACGCCCCTTCTGGTCATACTCCCTTGGAAAGCGCCGGGCAGATTGGTCTCTGGTGTCAAGAACCGTCATCTCACAAGTCAGGGCGAATTCATCTATCGCAAGTACCCGCTATTCGATGTCCGTGCCAATCCTCAGACGCTCGAGGTAATCAGAGTAGCCGAACGTCTGGTCTCGCTTCTTGCCGGTCATCTCGGAAAGGATATCCGCGTCCACAAGCAGGCTGATACCCTTCATCGCGGTAGGTTTCGTGGTGTTCAATTCTTCGACGACGTTGGCCACTGTGAGGATGGGCTTGACGGGAAGGAGTTCGAAGATTCTCAGAGCCATTACCGTTGAACCGGTGTGCTCCAACAGGCGGCTCCTGTCGTTGGAAATCAATTCAAACAGGTCGCGGGCTACGTCTGCCGCCTCTTCCGCAATGACCGCGACACCTTCAAGGAAGTATTCTATCCAGCCTTCCCAATCCCCCTCGGTTCGTATCGAATTGAGCTTCCGATAGTATTCTGCCCGGTGGCGCTTAAAGAATAGACTCAGATAGAGAAGCGGCTGGGAAAGCAGGTTCCAGTGCTCCAAGAGGAGCGTGATGAGCAAACGTCCCACCCGTCCGTTGCCATCAAGGAAGGGATGGATGGCCTCGAACTGGGCATGGATGAGCCCGGTGCGAACCAGCGGTGGTAGCGTGTCGTCGGTGTAGATGTACTTTTCGAGAGCACCCAGCAATTCCGCAAGCGCCGGGGCCGGCGGTGGCACGTAGACGGCGTTGCCAGGCCGCGTCCCACCAATCCAGTTCTGGCAGCGGCGCACTTCGCCCGGTTCCTTGTTGGCGCCACGAACGCCCCTCATCAGCCGATTGTGGGTATCCTTCACCAGTCGTATGGAGAGTGGCAGGCCGCGTTTGTCCCGCAATTCGCCCCTGGCATGCTTCAAGGCATCAAGATAATTGCAGACTTCCTCGACGTCTGCTTTCAGTGACTCGCCAGCGCGCTCCGTGGCCTCGAAGGTCAACAGATCAACCAGACTGGCCTGGGTCCCCTCAATCTGCGAAGAAATGACCGCCTCCTTCCGGACGAATCCATAAATGAACCACTCCAGTGACGGGACCATGTCCTGAGCCAGTTCCAGACGGGCCAGACACCGCTCGGCTTTCCGATTCAACTCAAACAACGATTCGTCCAACGCCAACGGCGGCTCCGCTGGGGGAAGAGAGTGAGGAACAAACGCTGCCACCGTTTCACCAGCAACGCTGCTCATTTCGTATCGACCGGTCGTCCGATTCATGCGGCACCCCTTGGGCGTTGACCAAAACTAACCCGCAGTTGTTGATTGAAACTGGCCCCTCCG
>CALFHQ010000315.1 GCA_937876385.1 uncultured Pseudomonadota bacterium | reverse complement strand
GTCGGTGATGTAGTAGATCCGGCCCGGTTGAGGCAAGGCCTGTCCCTCTTCCAAACCCAGGTAGATGCTCTCGTTGCCTTCCACAAGACCCTGTAGTAGCGCACACAAACGCTGGGTCTCCTCCTTCCAGTGCGATGGAGACTTCTTTGCGGCGTCCGGACTCAGCCCGGCGTGTACCCAGGCGTGAAGGTTGTCCTCGGAGGGGCATTTGAACTCTCGGGTCAACGTCAATTTCTCCACAGTGTTGCCAGCCGCGGGTACGTAGAGGGTCTGGTCTTCGTAATGGACTTCGTACTTGCGAGGCTGATCTTCATAGGCAAACCGAGTCTTGCAGTCGGCCCCCAGCGGCTCCACGGATCCAGACTCGCAGTTGCCGATATTCCAGATGTAGTGGCCCATAAAAGGGGACTTAGAGCAGTCTTTGGGAGCCTCGACAAGGGGGAGCTTGATGGAGGAATCGCCTTGTGTCGTCTTCTTCTTCGCATGCTTTTGGGGCCGCGTTTCAGAGGCAGTTTCGGGGGTGGATTTCTGGGTGCACGCAGGCATTGCAAGCAAGGAAAGAAAACAGACGAGGAAGATGCGAGTGGGGTTCATGACGACCTCTCAAAACGGGTTGCAACCGGCAGTAGCTTTACCACAGTTTCTCCCCGGACAACAAGTCTGCTTCGTCGCCGTCGCCGTCGCCGTCAACGCGCTTCTCAATCCCGGACTGATGGGCAAAAAACCGGCCCCTTGCAAGGGTTGCTTCCTTTGCCTCAGGGCTGTAGGCTTTCGAGACACGAAGGAGGAATCTGCCCATGCGTTGTCTTGCCTGTGTTGTGGCTCTTGTTTGGGCCTTTGCCGCTTGCTCCGGGACCTCCGAGGATGGGCTGGATCTGTCCTCGGATTTGTCTGCAGATTCGCAAGCCGATGTGGCCACCGATCTGGCGACGGATTTGCCGACGGACTTGCCTCACCAGGACACCCTGGTTGATCTGGCCGACGAAATCGCTGATCTGTCCGGAGAAGACCTCGCAGTGGATTCCTCCGACATCGACGCTGTGGACTGGGTCGAAGAAGTCGCCGACAAGCCCCTGCCGGAAGAACGGGTCGAAGAAGCCGGCACCGGTTGCGACGGGTGCCTGGTGATTCAAGACGAAGAGTGGAACGGAGCAGACGACCTCTCCTTCCCGTCGGTGGGCGAGTATGACCAGGAGATCGAGGGCTTGATGGTCCACTTTCGCCCGTGGATTCGATTCCGTCTCCCCCACCCCGGAGTCGTGGAGCGAATCTACCTCTACACCGCCGGCGCTGGAGAATTGGAAGTGGGATTGTCCACCGGTTTCCCCGGGGGGCACCATCCTTGCCTCGATGAGAACACCGGAGACGACCTCTATCCCGTGGCTCCGTCGGTGCGCATGAGCGTTTCCGAGGAACCGGGATGGCGGGTGATTGATGTATCAGAGCTAGGATTCGCCGTTGGAGGCTACGACGAGTTTTTCGTCATCTTCTCGCAAATCGGAGACGCTCGAGTGGGGCTGGCACCGCCCAGGGAATTTGACCCCTCGGACTTCGACACCCAGGGGGGACTGGTTGCCGACCCACCCGGTGACGGCCTCACCTGCTTCCCCTCCATGAGCACCTTCACCGAAGCTTTGGGCAATCCACTGATTTGGGTCGTGCGGGCGGAAATTGGCACCACTCAGCAGCCTCAAGAGCGTGTTTTCCTGGACCACGGAGACGACGGGCCAAACGTGGGAGGACACGTCTCTTTCGGGGATTTTGAC
>CALFHQ010000314.1 GCA_937876385.1 uncultured Pseudomonadota bacterium | reverse complement strand
GCTTGCGAGTGATGAAACCATTCATCCCCACACGAACCCGCAGCGGCTTGCTGTCGGTCAACTCCCCATAGTACCCACGGCTGTCATCCAGGTAGTCTCGCAACTGCCAATTGACGTCCAACAGCAATGCGGTAAACGGGAAGAACTTCCAACTCCCCTTGATGCTGATGTCGTGGTAAATCAGATCGCCCCAGTCTTGGTTGGTATCGGTGAAGAGGTCTGCGTAGAAATTGTACTCCCCTTCCAGCTTCAACGCCCCACCACCTGGAGCAAAAATCAGCGAAGCACCCACTCGGTTGAGGTGTCGGTTGAAGTTCCGTTCGGTTTCCAGACTCCGCCGCTCCAGAGCTCGCTTGAACCGCTCTCGCAACTCCAACGAGATAGGGCCGCTGGCAAAGAAGCGCACATTAACGCCCACCTCACCACCGATGTTGCTGTGATTGGCAACCACACTGTTGGAGGAGAGAAATCGCTTGATGTCCGCCTTGCCGTCAAAACGGAAGCGGACGTTTCGAGTGTACTTGTTTGCAATCGTCAAGGCCGGAACGACCAGGAGAGTCTGAGCACCGTTTGGGGTTTCGTACTCGTTATCGAGTTCATAGAAAACGTTGCTGTCGTAGCCGTAGGTGAGACCCACCTTTGGATGCAGCACAAAGCCGCCAGCCTGAATCCCCAATTGACGCTTGAGAGGGGGGAGAGTCAGTTTTCCCATTCCGCCAATATCCTCGGCTCGCACCTGAGGCACAAAGGCCAGGAACAGTATAGCGATAAACAGTTTTCTAATCAGGCTTCGTCTCATCCCGTGCTCACTTGAGTTGCCAGATTCCTATCACAAGTTGAGTATTCAAGCAACTGTTTTCTGGTTCCGTCGCAGGACGACTGGAGTCGCCAAACAACTGCAAGACACGAGATCCTAGTAGTACGGACTTGAGACGAATGGCCTCTCCACGAACAGGGTCTCGGTTTCCAACAAATCAGCAGGGTCTTCCAGGGGAAGATCGGGATCGAGGTATCGCACCACCACCGGCTCCCCTTCCACAACCCCGGCCTCACTGGGCCCGCCACACGAACGAATGCGGGAATCCAGATCCTCGGCCTTTTTGCCGGCGATATTGATCATTCCAAGCCCCCGCCGAACTTCCTGCTCATTGCCCTGCTTCGCATCCGCTTGCAGGTCATACAGGTAGTCCTCGGCCAACTTCAAAACGCCTTTGAGAGCAATGAGACCCTCGTTGACGCAATCCAATCGGGCCATTGCCTGATCCTCTCGCGCCGATCGCAGTCGGGCCTCGGCGGCATCTCGCATGCCACGAACCTTTCCGACAGCAGCTTCGGCCTTCTGCTGCATCTCAGACACAGTGGCCTTGTCCTTGCTCGAGTCTGCATGTCCCAAACCCGACGTCCCAAGGAACGCCACGGCAACGGTCAACGCTATGATTGTTCTCATATCCCCTCCAGGACCTTTGTGCTGATGAGCCCTATTTAGAGCAGAATAGTCGCTACCAGAGAAAAAAGCAACCCATCCACCCAAAACTCAGACCCAACTGCGCGATATCTCTCCGCATTCAACCATATCTCTCCGCATTCAACCAAAGATAATCTATCGTCAAGAGAGGTTCGACCCAAGCCAGAAAGACTCGGATAAGGCGGCTAAAGGGTTCTAAACACCAGCGGGATGGTGAATTCAGCGGAACCGCCACCATCCGGTTTGGGGAAGCCCCAGCTTTGGATCGCTTTGATGATGCACTGAGCCAATCGGGGATCACCGGTCTGATCTGACACCGCCTGAGCAGTCGCACGACCTGACATGTCGATCTTGATACGCAGAACCAACTTCCCACCCACGTTGGGGTTCTTCCGTGCCACTTTGAGGTAGCACCGCTGGAATGCGCTCTGTCTCGCCTTGATGTGGCTGTTGATCGCTGCCTTATCAATCTTCCCACGGAACCCTCGGGCTCTGGAGAGGCTCAACTTCCACTTCTTCTCCACGACCTTGGGCTTCTGAGTCTGAATCTTGGTCTTCGGTCCCTTGATCACTTCCTTGTCAGGTCCGCCGCCAAGGTCCAAATCCCCCGGGCGCGGCCCAATCAAGCTACCCACCTTGGGACCACCACCGGGTCCCATTCCGTTGGGCCCCATGGACGCCGACATCTCTGCAGCGACAGAACCGATACCATCGTCATCAGTGAGGAAGTCGCTTGCAACGCCGCCATCCCCGCCCAAAGCAAACTCGCCAAAGGCACTGGAATCTCTAGAACGTCGCAGTCGGCCACCACTGCTATCTGCGAAATTTCCGGGACCGACGCCGAAATCAGACCCCATCACCGAAACCACTGTTTTCGAAGACACGGTGAGCTTGGCTCGCTCCATGCGTGCCGCTGAGGAATCGATCTTCCCAGAGTTGTTTTCCGGCTGCTTGAAGTTGTCGGCGACCCGCTCAGCCATACTGTCCATATCAATGTTGTCGCCCATCGAATCGAGGTCAAGATCCCCGGCTCCCAGGTCTTGCTCTCCCATCATGGAACCATCGAGGGCCTGCTCTTCGCCGATCTTCAGTTCTTCGAACTTCGAAGGGTCGTCCTTGGCTTCTTTCGCCTCATCTTGACTCTCCGAGATCCCTTCGTCCTTCTTGTCCTTCTCCCCGTCTACCTTGTCCTTCTCATCCTTCTCTGCGTCCTTCTTCTGCGCAGTCACAAGCGTCTGAAAGACGGTGCTCTTCTTCTGCTTCACCGGAGCCAGGTACTGTCCTGTCTGGCGCCACCAGACATCCAACCCGCCTCCCGAACCACCCAGAGTCAGGAAGGTCAGCAGGAGAGTAAGCGCCAGCGGCCGGTCAATATTGCGCCACCAAGAGCCCTTGGCTTCGGCAGGCAATTGCAGTTTCGGCACAG
>CALFHQ010000313.1 GCA_937876385.1 uncultured Pseudomonadota bacterium | reverse complement strand
GAGCCAGAGCCTTCAGCTCTTCCAGGGTGACCTCCGGGTAGCCCGTCTGGGTGATGACGTTGACCAATCCTACATGGTCCAGAACCTCATCGGCATAAGTGCCCTTGCCCACGATTCGCCAGGGGCTCTTCCACAGCAGGGTGGCTATCGTGGCCATTGACTCCAGTACGGCCGCGGGGGGTGGGGAGTTGGAGGTCAACTCCCATCCCAATTCGGGAACCTCTGCCGCCGCAGCGATGTGGTTGATGGCCCGGATTCCGTCGGATACCGTGCGCACAGAGATTGAAGTGACCGGGAAGCGCAGGCGAAGAGTCTCCATGCCTCGCTCCCCGTTTTCCTCGGGGTCGGCGAAGACGCAGGTGGGCTCCAACTTGCTCATCGCCACGAGGTCCACGTCGTGGATTCCGCCCACCACCCTGGCGCCGGGGGTTTTGGGACAGTACCGGGTCACCCCCACCAGAAGATGGGCGACCCCCAGGGTGTGCAATGTGTCGGTGATGCAGGGAACCAACGAAACCAGGCGAACCGCTGATGGGCTCATTATGCCTCCCCGAAGACCTCGTATCGCTCCAGATGAAAACCGTCTCGCTCGGTGATGACGATCTCTTTGCCGGTCTTCTTCTCAAGTCGTTCCAGGGCTGTACCATACATCTCCATGAGCACCTGGACAACTTTTGGGTTGGCGTGGGCGTGGATGGTGCGGGCACGGGACTGAACGACCTCTTTTTTGACCTTGGCGAGGAGGCGATGGCAGACCATGTCGGGGGTTTGAAGATACCCCTTGCCCTCGCAATAGAAGCAGGGCTCGGTGAGCTTCGTGACGATGCTCTCGGTGACCCGCTTGCGAGTCATCTCCACCAATCCCAGGTCGCTCACCGGGAGGACCCGAGTACGAGCGTGGTCATTTCTGAGCTCTTCTACCAGGGTAGCGCGGACCTGCTCACGATGCTCTGGATCCTTCATGTCGATGAAGTCCAGGACGATGATGCCGCCGATGTTGCGAAGGCGAAGCTGATAGGCAATTTCCTTGGCCGACTCGAGGTTGATCCGGAGGATGGTCTCTTCGGGATCGCTCTTTCCTGTGAACTTTCCTGTGTTGACATCAATGGCGGTGAGCGCCTCGGTGCGGTCGATAATGAGGTACCCACCCGATTTCAACCAGACCCGTCGCTGGAGTGCGCGGGCGATTTCAGTATCCACGCCGTACCGGTCAAAGAGGGGGACCGGGTTGTCGTAGTGCTCGATTCGAGTGGCGAACTTGGGGAGAAAACGTTGGACAAAAGCTTTGAGCTGGCGGGTTCCTGAGTCGGAATCTACGAGCAACTTGTCGAAGTCTCGGCAGATGAGGTCTCTGGCCGAGCGAAAGAGGAGAGACATGTCCTCGTGAACCAACGCCGGGGGGTTCAATGCCTTGAATCCCGATTGGATTTGTAGCCACAGTTTGTACAAGAAGTCGATGTCGTTGGCGATGGCCTCTTCGTCTCTCCCCTCGGCCACGGTTCGAAGAATCACACCGGTCCCAGCGGGTTTGACTCGCTGGCCCAGCTCCTTGAGCCGCTGCCGCTCCATTGGATCTTCGATGCGTCTGGAGACCCCCACGTGGTCCACCGTGGGCATCAGCACAACCAGGATTCCAGGGAGGGTGATGTTGCACGTGAGACGAGCACCTTTGGAGCCGATGGGTTCCTTGGAGACCTGCACCAGGATCTCCTGCCCCTCTCGAATCAGGGTCTCAAGTCGTACCGTGCTTTGGGCC
>CALFHQ010000312.1 GCA_937876385.1 uncultured Pseudomonadota bacterium | reverse complement strand
AGTATGGGCAACCTCCAATGCAGGTATCGGGGGCACCGATATCATGGGATGCAGCGCACAGGCAGTGGGTTCGCTGCCCTGGGTCAGCCCTTGAGGTCACTGCCAGATTGAACAGTTGTCGAACTGCCTCGGCATCGATACAGGGGGCTCCTTCGAGTCCAGCTTCCTCCAGGTGAGGTTCGCAGCAGACCACCGGCCTCATCCCCGCGTTTCGAGCCAGTTTGGCGAGGTGTCGGAGGCTTTCCTGGGTGGTTTCTTCGGTTCCGTCGACCCAGGACACCGGGCCCAAGGTGGTTTCCAACGGCTTCAGGCGTCTTCGGGTCTTCTGGTACGGGTCAAGGAGTGAGAAGGTCACCCGGGTCGTGCTCCCTCGGAGTGCACCGCAGAGAGTCTGGAATCGATGGAAGTGGTAACTCCAATCCAGTGTCTGGGTCAGGATGATGGGGTCGTATCGCCACCAGACGCGCTCAGGGCCGACATCTTTGGAGAGTGCTTTGAACGCCTCGATTCGGTCTTGCAAGGAGATCGGGTGGGGTTCCAGGAGCTCTGGATAGCCGGTAATGGTGACATGAAAGAGGGTGTTGTGCCCCATGGCATGGATTTCGGGAAGGTGCTTTCGCAGGGGCTCAGGCCAGCGAGTCCAGAAGAAGATGGCCGACACGTCGTCTGGGAGGAGGGAGACAGTGGAATGCTGAGAAGGGCGAAAGGGGTTGGCAACCTTGCAGGTTCCGGCTCGGACTCGATTGAGAAACCAGGGGGTGTACCAGGCGGGTATGTCGGTGCGACGACTGGCGGAGACGAAGTCCCGCCTGGGCGGGACCTTCTGTCCATCCGGGGGAGGTTCTATACGACTTCGCTGTCTCGTTTCTTCTCTCCCAACCCTTGAACGGACTCGGTGATTTCATGGAGGGTGGCACCTGGCGTGAAGATCGCTTTCACGCCGGCTTCGAACATGTCGTCGAAATCTCCCTGCGGGATAATTCCGCCCAGAACAACGGCGATATCTTCGGCCTTCTGTTTGGACAACAATCGGGCGATTTCCGGTACGAGGTGGTTGTGAGCGCCAGACATGATGGAAAGTGCGATGACGTCCACGTCCTCCTGGATGGCCGCGCTGACAATCATCTCCGGGGTTTGGTGAAGACCCGTGTACACGACCTCCATCCCGGCATCTCTCAACGCCCGTGCGACGACTTTGGCGCCGCGGTCGTGTCCGTCCAGGCCGGGCTTGGCTACCAGCACTCGAATCTTAGAGTAACTCATCGTACTTCCTCCCAAGGAGACTCAAGCGCGACAGAGACGGTCGACACTTTGCGAGCGTAACATATGCAAGTCGATTGGGAATGTAAAGGTAGATTGAGGAAGAATAGATTATTCGTGCAGGTCAGACGCGTTCAATGATCACAGCCACTGCCTCGCCGCCACCGATGCAGAGGCTGGCGAGTCCGCGCTTTAGACCCTTGTCCTCCATGATCTGCATGAGGGTCACGAAGATCCGGTTGCCGCTGGCTCCGATGGGGTGCCCCAATGCGATGGCGCCACCGCGGAGGTTCACCTTTTCGGGGGGAATCCCGGCAATCTGGTTGACGGCCAGGGAGACCACGGCGAAGGCTTCGTTGATTTCGTAAACGTCGATGTCTTTTTCTGTGAGGCCGGTCTTCTCCCATACCTTCTTGATGGCATAGGCAGGAGCAGTTGTGAACCACTCGGGAGCCTGGGAGTGAGATGCGTAACCGACAATCCGGAACTTCGGAGTGGCACCGAGTTCCTTCACCGCTCTTCCCGAAGCAACGACCACGGCTGAGCCCCCGTCGTTGATGCTGGAAGCGTTGGCAGCGGTGACGGTGCCGTCTTTTTTGAAGGCCGGACGCAGGCTCGGGATCTTGTCCAATTTGGCTCTGAAAGGTTCTTCGTCGGTGTCCACGATGGTGACTTTGCCCTTTCGGCCGGGTACTTCCACAGGAACGATCTCTTTCTTGAATTCCCCTGCTTCGATGGAAGCCAGGGCCTTCTCGTAGCTTGCGATGGCGAAGTTGTCCTGGTCTTCACGAGTGATGTTCATCTCGCTGGCGCACAGCTCTGCGGCTACCCCCATGTGGTAGTCTTTGTAAGGGTCCCACAGACCGTCGTGAACCATGAGGTCGACGACTTCGGCATTTCCCATGCGCATTCCAGCTCGAGCCTTGGGAAGGGCGTAGGGGGCCATGGTCATGTTCTCCATTCCACCGGCAACCACGACTTCGGCATCCTCAGCCTTGATGGTGCTGGCGGCCATCATCACGGTGCGCAGACCGGAGCCGCAGACTTTGTTCAACGTGGACACGGCGACACCCTCGGGGAGGCCGGAGAACAGGGTCGCCTGCCGAGCCGGGGACTGGCCGACTCCACCGGAGAGAACACAGCCCATCATCACTTCGTTGACGGCTTCGTCCGGAATGCCGGCCTTCTTGATGGCATCACGGATGGCCACAGCGCCCAACCGGGGGCCGGGGACCGTAGAGAGGGCGCCATTAAAGGAGCCCAAAGGCGTTCTGGAACCGCTGAGAATATAGACTTCCTGCATCATCCTTCCTCCTGGCTTGTGGAACACGCGGCCCGTGGGGGCCCTTGCGAACTTCGAGTCTTTCTATTGTCGAGTATCAAGCACAGAGGGCCGTGTCAACAGAATGTTGCACTACAGCATAATGGGAACCCAGCATCAGACAAAGGAAATTCCTTGAACAAGCGGGGAAAAACGGCTATAGCTGCCTAGTAATTGGTGTGTATTTCTGGAACCTTCCGGACGGGTGAACTGGCGGTGAAAGTCTGCTCCAAGTGTTACACCGAATCTCCCAACGAGACTCGGTTCTGTCCGAACTGCGGTGCCCTGCTGCCGAATTCGGACGCGCCTGTGCAGAAGTCCTCCCTCATAGGCAAGACAGTGGCCGGCAACTTCCTGGTTCAGGAGTTGGTGGGCGCCGGGGCCATGGGAAGCATCTACAAGGCCGAGCAGATCACCCTGGGAAAGACCGTCTGCATCAAGGTTCTCCACGACCATCTCACAGGGGATCCGACCCTCTCGAAGCGCTTCCACCGGGAAGCTCGAGCGGCCAGTCGTCTGAAGCACCCGAACGCCATTTCCATTATCGACTTCGGCACCACCGAGGATGGCGTCCACTATATTGCCATGGACTTCGTGGACGGCACCGACCTGTCCCACGTGATCAAGAAGGAATTCCCCCTGGACCCGATGCGAATCCTGGACATCCTGAACCAGATTGCATCTGCCCTCGACGAGGCCCACGCCCAGGGGATCATCCACCGGGATCTGAAGCCGGAAAACATCATGATGGAAGACCGTCGCCACCAGCGTGACTTTGTCACGGTGCTGGACTTCGGCATTGCCAAGATCAAGGACCCCGATCGGGAGAGCCCCGAGACCTTCGCCACCATGGCCGGCATCGTCTGCGGCACCCCGGAATACATGTCTCCCGAGCAAGCCAAAGGGGAATCCCTGGACTCCCGGACGGATTTGTATTCATTGGGGGTCATCCTCTATCAACTCAACACCGGAAAGTTGCCCTTCACCGCCGATACACCCATTGGCGTGGTGACGAAGCACCTCACCCAGGATCCCCCTCGGCCTCGGGAAGTGAACCCGAACATCCACGAGGCCATGGAAGTGTTGATCCTGGGTCTCATGGCGAAGAACCGGGACGAGCGCCCCTCGTCTGCCATGGAGGTCAAGCGCCTCATTGAGAAGGTTCGCAAAGAGATTTCTCACACGGACAACGACGCTCTCTCCCGTACGGCTCCGATGTCTCGCCCCTCGGCAGAGGAATTGAAGAAAGGGACCCCTTCCAGCGCATCGGCGGACGAGTCCCAAGTGATCGAAAGCACTGACCAAGACGAGACCTTCGTGGTGCCCCGGTCAGGAATACCAGCGGCCGTGAAATGGATTCTCCTTGTCCTCGTTCTGGCTGGTGGTGCGGTGGGCACCTACTTTGGGCTGGGATTGTCGGGGACATCGGGTTCTGGAGACATCACAGCAGACAGTTTTGTGGCTGACGTTCATGTCGCCGCGGCCTCCGTGGATCTGGCCTCTGAAGCAACGAATGAAGCCACCGAAGATGTAGTTTCCCGCATGGAGGTCGTTGCCGTCGTTGACGCTGTGATGACCCCGGAAGAGAAAGAGGCGGAAAGCCAGCGACGCCTCGAAGAGGAGCGCAAGAAGCAGGAACGCAACCAGCTTTTGTATGCGTACGTCGGCAAGCTCTCGGCCTTCCAGGTTCGTTATAAAGAGATGGCCAGGCGGCTCACAGAGCGTCGCAGCAGGTGGCAAGCCGTTGCGACTTCCAAAGAGACGACCCAGGCCCTTGCGACCATGGACTCCTTGCAAGAGGAAGTTGCCGACGGACTGAATCAGGTTTCGGCCTTACACAAAGAAGTGACGGGGTTGGATTCCAGCACGCCTCTGGCGGAGAACCTGGACCAGCGAATCGCCGGGCAAGAAGAAGCCCTGGTTTCTGTGGAAGAGAAGGTTCGAACGATTCTGGCCATGCCCGTTCCCCAGGAACCCACGGAAAATCCGCTGGAGACGGCGGTTACCGAGTTGACTCAGCGTGTGAAGGATACCCGCGAGGAGTTGAGGGCTCGAAGTGCTTTGCTGGAGTCCAAGGCAGAAGCCTGGGAAAAGGCCCGAGTCCCAAAGAAGTCGTCTCGCATCAAGAAGTATGTTGAAGACGTCACCGTTCTCGACGCTCGTCTGGCCGAGTTGACCGACCAGTTAAACACCGGCAACGTCCTTGAACGGCGGGACTCCTACAACAAATCGTTGGGGCAGACAGAGGCATTCTTCGCCGAAGTGCAGGAAGCCCTGGACGAGAAGGTCGTAGCGGCTCAAGTGGTCACCGATGCCCAGCGAGAGGCCTGGCTCAAGAAGAAGAAAGAGCAGGAAGCTCGACGCAAGGCTGAAGAAGAAAAGAAGCTCGAGGAAGAGAAGAAGCGCCAGGCAGCACTGGCGAAGAAGGCAGAGGACGAGAAGAAGAGAAAGCTCACTCTGGAGCGCAAGGAGAAGGGGCGCGAGGCGGAGCGTTCGGGAGACAAGTCCCGCACCTCGGGGGATTACCCTCGGGCCATCCTCTACTACAAAGAAGCCCTCAACCTGGCGCCATCGGCGGGGCTTCACAAGAAATTGGGACAGGCGTACAACTCCAAAGGGGACTACGCCAACGGCGCCAAACACCTGCGAACCTACCTGCGTTTGATGGACGGCAAACTCTCCCCCATCAAGGTCCAGCTAATACAGAAACAGATCAGAGACTAACCGGGGTTGGCCCTAAACAGGGTCATCTTGACCAGCGATCATCCCCGTAGGCTGCGTCAGTCGGCTGATGGCTTGCTCGAAGTACCAGATGTACGCCTCCGCGCCATCTACACCGACTTCCTTGCTTCCGGGGCGCTCACTGCCCAAGCTGACCCTGTTTGATTGCGAATCAACAAGATCCTGTTTAGACAGCGTCGAGGCTGGAAGCCGGGGCTCAGTGTGGGGCTTTCAGCTTCGCAGCTTGTGACGGATGAAGGTTTGGAAGGTCTTCATGGCGAAGTCGGAGGAGCGGAAGGTGGGGATTCCCAGCTCCTCGAGTTTTTGCGCCATGGGGTCGTAGAGGTCTCCAGCATCCACGACAACGAGCATCGGCTTCGTGGAGCGATGGAAGACGTCGTGAATCTGATGACAATACCCATCTTCCGCATCGATGGTGTCGTTGTCTCTGGGGTCCACGTGGGGAGGCAGGGTCTTCATGGCCACGGTCATGGGCACGACCCCTGCCAGCACGGCATCCACGGTTTCGTCTGCGAGATAGGCTTCCAGGCACTCGGCGTGGGAAGCGTCGTTGGCCATGGGAGTGAGGTCCAATGGATTGTGCACGTTTACCAGTGCGCTCAGTCGATACTTCTTCAGCACCCCCCGGATGTGCTCCTGGGTCTCTTCGGTGAGAGGGGCCAACTCGAACTCCCCTTCTTGAAGGTTGTCAGCCATTCCGACGGTTTCGTAGCCGGCGTTGGAGACCACCCCCAACCGCTTCCCGGCAAAGTGCTTGTCCTTCAAGAGGCCGGCGAAGGTCAGGTAGGCTTTGAACTCTTCGAAGGTCCCGGCAAGGAGTGCCCCCGCATCCTGGAGAACCTCTACGGCAGCGGGGTAATCTCCTGAGATGGATGCCGTGTGGCTGGAAGTCGCCGTTTGCCCGACAGAGGTTCTCCCCGCCTTGTAAACGACGAACTCCTTCCCCAGACTTCGCCCCTTCTTGATGAGTCTCGCCAGTCGTTGCCCATCCAGCGG
>CALFHQ010000311.1 GCA_937876385.1 uncultured Pseudomonadota bacterium | reverse complement strand
ACCGACGTCAAAACCGCCCAGGCTATCCTCGAGAGTTGACGAGAACCCCCCGCCAGTTACCTGTTTTCCATATCTTATTTCCCTTGACAAGAGGGCCCCGGATTGGTGACCTTTCGACTGGCCCTTCCTCTCTTGAGTTGGAACCGGCAGCACTTCCCACGCGGGAGGTGCAAGACGCACCGCTTGGAGGTATTTTGCTACGATGAGACTCATCCAGGAGCACCCCATCCTCGAATTCCAGCACGGCCGGAAAGTACCCTTTACCTTCGATGGAGAGGGGATGGACGGGTTCGAAGGGGAGCCCATCGCAATGGCTCTCCATGCCAACGGCGTTCGAGTCTTGCGGATAACCCCCCATCTGAAACAACCGCGGGGCTTCTTCTGCGCCATCGGAAACTGTTCCTCCTGCTTCATGGTTGTGGACGGAGTTCCAAACGTCCGTACCTGCGTTACCCCCCTCGTCGAAGGAATGAAGGTGGAGACCCAGACCAACAAGGGAACCGTCCCCCCACTGCCCAAGCAACCAACGAGGTGAGTCCCTTGCAGCACACCGAAGTACTTGTAGTCGGCGGAGGTCCCGCCGGTTTGTGCGCGGCCGCAGAAGCGGCCTCTGCCGGATGCCGGGTCACCCTCGTGGACATGGACCTTGCGCTGGGAGGACAACTGGTCAAGCAAACCCACAAATTCTTCGGGTCCAAACTGGAACACGCAGGAACCAGAGGCTACCGAATCACCGACGTCCTATTAAAGGAATTGGAAGACAACCGAGAACGAATCACCGTCCACAACCGAACCACCGCCGTGGGCTTCTACCCAGACGAAGGGGTGATGTCCCTGGTCACCGGCGAAGATCACTACTTTCGCCTGAAACCAGAACGAATCGTTATGGCCACGGGAGCCCAGGAGAAGCTCATCCCTTTCCTGAACAACCACATCCCCGGCGTGTACGGGGCAGGTGCCGTGCAAACCCTCATGAACCAGTACGGGGTTGTCCCGGGAGACAAAGTCGTGATGGTTGGGGCCGGCAACATTGGACTCATTGTCTCCTACCAACTGCTCCAGGCCGGTGTGGAAGTGGCGGCCATCGTGGAAGCTCAGGACAAGGTCGGAGGGTATTGGGTCCACGCTGCCAAAATCCGACGACTGGGAGTCCCCATCCTCCTTCGACACACCGTTACCGAGGCGCTGGGAGAGGAAGTGGTCACCGGAGCCCGAATCCAAGAACTGGACGACACCTTCACTCCTACCGGCAAACCGCGGGATCTCGACTGCGACATCATCTGCCTGGCCGTTGGACTGTCCCCTAGCTGCGAGCTGCTGTGGCAGGCAC
>CALFHQ010000310.1 GCA_937876385.1 uncultured Pseudomonadota bacterium | reverse complement strand
ACCCTATGAAGTGGCCTTGGATTGGGCCGACGAGCCCCGCCCCTTCAAAGCCATCGCCTGGCAGCTCGGCGATACATGCCTTGAGGCCCACTTTGGCGGCTACCTGGGCATCGCAGTGCACGACAAGCAAGTCGCCGTGGAAGTCACAGATGGCCGCATGGAGTCCCTCATCGGCCCCCCGGGAGCTTCCCTGGCGCTCCTGCTGGAATCCCTCTGGGCTCCCACCGTGGCCTTCACAAGGACCACCGTGGCAACCATCACGTTTCAGGTGGCGGGTCGCAAGATGGCGCTCCAACTGAAGAAGGGAACGGTGTCAAAGGGAGATGTACTTCTCGACGGCATTTTCGTGGACGTTCCCCAGCGCAAAGTCCCAGGGAAACAGAAAAAATAGCGGAGACGGACTATTTGGGGGGCATGACCATGGCTTCCCCATCCAGGACCACCGTGGCATCCTGGTTGGTACACCAGGTTCGAACTCGAATCCGATTGCGCTCTTCCATCTTCTCCACCACTTCAATCTGAGCCGTGATGGTGTCGCCAAAATACACCGGTGCCAAAAACTTCACTTCCTGCTTCAAATAGATGGCTCCTGGTCCAGGCACCTGATTCCCTAGAACGGCAGAGACCAATCCCAAGGACAGCACGCCGTGAGCGATACGCTTCTTGAACATCGTCCCTTTGGCGTACTCTTGGTTGAGATGGGCTGGATTCATGTCCCCTGAGATTCCTGCAAACAGATAAACATCGGACTCACTGATGGTCTTTGTAAACGAGGCCACGTCGCCGACGTGGATCTCCTGCATGGTCTTTCCCTTCATGTGACACTCCTATCGTATAAGCCGGTTCGCAACAACCAAATCGTAGCGTCGTTCCCGGGGAAAGGGAAGGGCAAAGAACACCTTCGCCAATCCTCAATATTTTCGGTCATCTACACCTCAACAGACTCCATCTTCATCTGCATGACTTTCTATTTTCTCCAGTGAATCTCCATTCACCGCTGGACGGACAATTCTCGAATCACCCTTATTGCAAGCCACCTTGCGCACCGCCGCACTTTCCAGTTGCACCACCGAGACAAGGACGATACAACCGCTACGGTCCCAAGAGGAGGCCCGAGATGTGGTACTTGACTATGGCTCTGGTTGGAGTCACCGCAGCAGCATTCTCCACCCTCGCCGGGTTCGGGGGAGGAATCATCTTCATCGGTTTCGCCTCCCTCTTCCTGGATATCAAGACGGTCGTTCCCCTCTCCGCCGGCTTCTTCATGGCACTGTCTGCTACCCAGATGGTTGTCTTTCGACGTCACATAGACTGGCGTACCGTCGGCCTCTACTGCGCCGGGGCGCTGCCCGGTATCCTCCTTGGGATGTGGTTCTTCTACCTTCTCCCCGGGGAAGCGATGAAGAGAATCCTCGCTGGGTTGGTGCTGCTGTACGTTGTGATGCTCGTTTTGCGCTCGATCCCTGAAAAGTGTCCAAATAGCCCGGCTACAGCGTCCATATCTGCCATTGCAGGCATAGTCGACGCGGTGACCGCCTCTGGAGGGATCATCCAGGCTCCCCTGTTCCTCGCCCGGGGCCTTCGAAAGGAGGCGTTTGTGGCCTCTTTCGGGGCGACATCGGTGCTCCTGAACCCCCTCAAGCTTTTTCTCTACTACCGAATGGGCTTTCTGGAGCCGGCCAATGTAGCGCTCCTCGGCGTCCTGGTAATTGCCGGATTCCTCGGGGTTCTCCTCGGTAGACTGGGACTACGGAAAATCACTTCGGAGTCCTTCCGACGCCTGGCTATCGCCTTTCTCGTGGTGGTAGCGATTCGAATGCTGCTGTTCTAGCGAGGTTTGGCCAGTCCCAGGATAATTCCCAACACCAGTGACCACAACGCTGCCAGACCGACCTGGAAAGAGACGGGCAGGGAGAAGGTAACCGTGTGGGCGGGGATCCAGAACCAGAGGAGGGTTCCAAACGCGAACTTGAGGCCGGCCATGTTCCACCGGCGTTCAATGAGGCAGTCCTCCAGGCGGTGAAAGACCATCAACTGGGGTCCAAAGAAGAGGTTGAGGAGCACCGACACGGCCAGTGCACGACCCAGTCCTTGGGAGACCAGCTCGGGGAGGTAGCCATGTTCCATCAAGGCCGCAAAGGCTCCCTTGATGCCGACGAAGCCGAACTTGACGAAGACCCCGAGAAGTCCCCATGCGGCGACTTTGAACAGGAAGGCGACAAAGCCAAATGGGGCTTCCAGGCGACGGCTCCTGAGCACATGGGAGAGGACCTCTCCCAGGGTACCGAGGACCGCAAACTGGATAGCTGCGGAGAGCAGGGGATTGCTTCGGGTCCATTCAACATACAAGTCCATCTCGCCACCTCCAATGGCGCAAAGAGTAGCAGACGACGTTGGGTTGTCAATTGACACGCTCACCCACCCCCGCTACCGTCTGCGAGGAGGGTATCCCTCTTGCTGTTGTCTTCTGGAGGTTCTTCATGTTGCCACGCCCACTCACTTCTTTCATCCTCTGCGCCATGCTCTCTCTGTGCGCATCCTGTGGTTCCCAGAGCAACGGCACCCAGGAGGATCTAGTGGCCACGGATATCGTGGCAAACGATGCACAGAAGATGGATTCCCGAGGAGCCGATGTGGACATCGATTCCTCCGAAGAACTCACTCCCGAGCCCTTGTCTGTGACTCGACTGTTTCCAGAGACCCTGCCACAGGGCATTGAGACGTCAGTTGCCTTCCTGGCCACCGGCGGAACCCCACCTTATGTGGCTTGGACGCTCGAGAAGGGAGCGCTTCCCACCGGTCTGGAGTTAAACGAGACCACCGGAGTTGTCAGCGGCACTCCCACTGAGGAAGGACTCTTCCTCTTTGTGCTGCGAGTAGAAGATAGCCAATCCAGCGGTGCCGAACGGTTCCTGGGACTGGTCGTGGGCTCTCCAGAAGTCGACGGTGTGCTTAGAACACGGGCCCGGAACTACCAGGCAGTCTATGAACAGCGGCATCTGTGGCATGGCCTGTCCTACGGGCTGAAGACGCCCGACGACCCGGACGGAAACTACGGCCTCTGCACCCTCGGAGACACCACCTTCGTGTCCGGAAACTGCACCATGGCGATGGCCTACCGAGCGGCCGTACTGGACACATCTGACTCCTTGGACATGGTGCGGCAACACGTGGACGGCTGGCGGTTTTTCGAGGCCTTGACGGGGGTCAAAGG
>CALFHQ010000309.1 GCA_937876385.1 uncultured Pseudomonadota bacterium | reverse complement strand
TAACATGGGTAACAGAAAGTCCAGAGACATAGGTAACAGTCTGGTCTCTGGAGCGACGGCTGGAGCGGATCATCGAGAATGGGGTCCAGTCCGGTAACATGGGTAACAGAAAGTCCAGAGACATGGGTAACAGTCGGGTCTCTGGAACAATCTGACGGCTGCATCCATTCGCAGTCTTTGGCGCTACTTCACGGCGTAGGGTCGGGCTTGTTTGATGATCAGCTTGCGCTCTGGGCCGTGGAACTTGAACTCGATGTCCAGAGCCAGGGAATATGGGCTCTTTCCGTACAAGGGGGCAAAATGCTCCTGAACGTCCGTGGCGGTCCAGTACAGCGTTGTGAGTTCACTGTCAGCGAGAATCGGTTCGTCAGGAGACAGGCTCGAGAACCGCTGCCTGGCCACCTGGGCGACCCCACCGGGTCCCTGGAAAATGGAGACAACCTCAGGGATGGCGCCGTTTTCGGGGTTGGTCACGGAGGTTTCGCCCAGTTGGATGTTGGCGTACATGCCGGCCACCGTGGGATCGGCGATGTTCTGGGTAATGAGAACCCCGTTGGCTCGCTCATCCTCGTAGGCCCGGTTGACGCAAACCCCCATCTTCACGGCTCCATGGTCGATGTTCCAGAAGCTGCGCTCTTCGTAAGCCTTCCAATTCCAAACCGATGCCCACACCTCGGCGATGCGTTTGGACCCAAGGTCCGAGCCGGCCCCCTCCGCAGACACAGAGTCGTACAGGCCGGCGCCCGTGAAGTTGGGCAAGTCTTCGGCGTTGGTACTGGAGCGAAGGCGGGCCTTGGCATCCCCGAAGGTCTCCAGCAGTTGCCCATCCAACATCTCGCCAAATTCGGCGTCCACAGGAGTTTCGGCCACCAGAAACCGCAGCGAATTCAGGCACGCGTCACGAAAGGCGGTTTCCTCTTGAAACCGGGAATCGGCCATCAGACGTTTGGAATGCTCCAGCAAAGTTTCGCCCTCGGGTCCATCCAGGCAAAGAGCTCTGGCATCGTCGCACAAGGCCTCGGCTCGCATCTCGGCAACACAGTCGTACCGCGCCTGCTCGCAGAGAACCGCAGAGTCGTAAGCATTGTGCATGTGTTGGTTGTAGTAGAAGAAGGGCACGCCAAAGCCATCGGGACCGCTGTCTGGAACGGCGTGGGTGACCTCTGCCAGATTCGCTGCCTTCACCCCCACGAAGATCCAATCGTGGAAGGTCAAGTCGGCAAACGGGTGAAGGCCGTCGGTCTGAGCATCATACTCGGGTGTAAAGGGTTCAGGGCGCTGCTCCTCCCAGAACGCCTCGGCCTCATCCAGGGAAGCCTCGGCCAGGGTGAATCCGGTGGTAGTGACTTCAAACCGAACCAGTTTTCCCATGAGTGGCGCGATTCGAGGGTCCTCTGAAGCGGTGGCCAGGGAGATATTGGGGGTACCTCTGGTTCTGGCAGCGACATTGACGTGGGCCAACGGGGTCTGAAGCTCCTCGGTGATGGTCCCCGCCACAATGGGAAGAGAGTTTGGAAGTCGAGTGAGCACCAAGATGTCCTTGAATGAAACAGGATTTCCTTCCAACTCTTCTGGAGAAAGGAGCCGCAGGGTTCCGTAGGCCAATCCCGGATTCAGAATCTGCTGTGTGATGTTGGCGTACAGGCTGGTTCGTCGAGTCCAAAGGGTCCCATGCTCGGCGAAGAGGGGTTCACTGGAGGCTGCCTGATCCTCCTGGATGGAGCCTGCGGGAAGGTAGAAGACTCGTTGGCTGGCGCCAAAAAGCTGCGCCATTCCCAATCTCTCTTCCACCCACCGGGTGGCTTCGAGGGCCTGCTGAGGGGTCAGGTTATCGGACGGAAAGAAGGTCACGCAAAACGGTGCGGAGACGGGGGACTCCATTCCATCCACCGGAATCTCCAGGTCTCTGTACCAGAGAATCGTCCCCGCCATGCCGCTGCGGTCTTCTCCCATGTAGGTTTCTGCAGCAAACTGGGTGTTCGTAAGGGTGACGCCAAGGACTTCACGAGCAAAATCGTAGTGCAACGGGTGTTCTGGCGTGTTCTGGAAATACACCGTTGGCTCATCGGCGATGACATCCGGGATGTAGAACTTCACAACGGCGACCCGCCCCAGTTCCCCGACCATGCTGTACGACAACGCCTCGAACTGAGACACCGCCGCATCCGGGTCAAATCCCGTCGCAAAATCGTCTGTCGCCTGGAACGGGGAGAGGAGCTCCAGCGTGACGGCCAGGGTCAGAGAGTCATCGACGATGGGCAGGGAATCTCCGGCCGCGTGGTAGAATCGATACCCCTGCGCTCGAACGTCCAGGGCAACCAACGCACCGGCAGAAGAGAGGGGGGCCATGCCGTCGGGACAGCCCTCTGCATTGGACTGGCAGAACACCTCCTCGACGAGGCCGTCGGCGTGGGTCGCCGTCACCACAAAATCCGGCAGAGGCTGGCCCGCAGTGCCGGTGACTGCAATCAGCAACCCCGGGTCATGGGACTCATCGGAGGAACAGGATACAAGCCACAGGGACAACAACGCTATTGCAACACTTTTCAATGATTCTACTCCATTGGACCTTCAGTGTCGGTATCGAGAGGGTACCGCCCAGCCTGCGTCAGCGCAAGGCTGTCTGAGAATATTTCACTCATCGACGGTGCCAGCAGTTGACTTGCGCACAGCCGACCCTAAATTGCTCGGGTCCAGCAACGGCTGTTTGAATTTGTAGCAATCTTTCTGCGGGGTTTGGAACCGGCACGGTTTTTTGCTCTGATGGGAAAGGTGAATTAGTGTCGATCGGGTATGGGCGAAGATTGCCCGACGATCTTCTTGAACAACAGATGTCTTTTTTTGGAGGACCTCAATGAAACGAACGATGATGCTTGCAACAACCCTACTGCTTGCTCTCACTCTAGCGACCCCTGGAATGGCCGAAGCGAAACAGACCGGCAAGACCCGTTTCGCCAAGCAAGGAACGTGGACTGTTGCTGGTGACCTCTATTTCAATTACAACAGCATGAGCCCGGACAAAGGCAGCGGCGACGTGTCGGACAACGAATTCAAGTTGGCCCCCATGTTGGGCTGGTTTGTCATGAACGGTCTGGAGCTGCGGTTGGGACCCACGCTGATGTTCGGAAGCCACGACGTTGGTGATGCCTCGACGGACCGAAGCCAGTACGGCGCCAAATTGGGTGCCAAGTACTACTTCCCCCTGGGGGGAACCTTGTTCCTCAACGCCGGCGCTGCCTTCGGCTACGGCACCGGTTCTGAGGGCGACACCGACACCTCCGGTCTCGACATCGACCTCGGAGCTGGCCTGACCCTGGTGTTTGGATCCAAGTTCGGCGGCTTCGCCTCTTTGGACGCCATCTACACCTACCAGACCCGCACCTACTCGATGGGCGGGGGCGATGCTGACTACACCGGTAACAACTTCGGTATCGGCACCACCTTCGGCGTCTTCTTCTAAACAAGGTCATCTCGTCCAGCGCTCATCCCCGCAGGCTTCGTCAGTCGGCTGATGGCTTGCTCGAAGTACCAAAGTACGCCTCCGCCGCCATATGCGACGACTTCCTTGCCTACTGGGCGATCTCTGGCTGACCTGACCCTGTTTGGTTGTTAGTCAACATGACAATGTCTAGACAGAATCCTCTCGTCCAGCGCTCATCCCTGACAGATTCCTTGCCTTCGGCCCGCTCGTGGCCACTCAAAGACCATTTTCTTTCGAACCCGGAGGAAAGTGGTTAGACTGTTGTGTCCGCATTCAGGAACTCCTGAGAGTGCTGGGATTGAGCTTTGTCAAGCGCTCCCCCGGGGCGGAACCAGAAGAGATGCTTGTTGAGAACATGGGAGGAGACAACGTGTCGAACTTTCGGCCAGTAGCAACGGCTCTTGCGATGGTGGTGCTCCTTTCGGCAGCAGTCGGCTGCAGTCCAACAACAATTCCGCTGGCTGTTGAAGACGCCGACGACGACTTTGCCGTGGAAAAGGATACCATCGCCTATGAGGATCTCATTCCCCCCAACGACACATGGACCTTCCTGGACACGGAGACGGATTGGAATCCTCCCATGGATCTTATTCCCGACACCGCCACCTTGACCTATCCGCTGGAATGTGACCCCATCTTCGACAACAAGTACATCCCCGCCTACTTCATCGAGATAGCAGATGAGGAGTGGGATGCGCTGAGGTACGAGTGGCTGGAGTGGGAAGCCCGAGATGACCAGGGCATTTTTGCCACAAACTACCATCCATGCGTGGTTGAAATCGAAGGAGAAGTTTACGAAGACGCGGCCATTCGCTTGAAGGGCAGCCCCTTGAACTGGGGCAACACGCCGGACAAAATGCAGTTCAACATATCCTTCAAGCAATACGATATCAGCGGGCGATTCCGGGGCATGCGAAAGCTCAACTTCGATGCGCCACACAACGACCCTTCCCTTCTCCGAGAGCGGCTGGCCATGCGCTTCTTTCGAGAGGTGGGTTATCCCGCCCCCTGCGCCAACAGCGCCATGCTCTACTTCAACGAAGAGTACTACGGCCTCTACACCCAGATTGAACACGTGGACCAGGAGTTCCTCCAGCGGAACTTCGGCTCCGACGACGACGGGAATCTCTACAAGTATATGGAGAAAAAGACCAACGAATCCGACCCGGACACCTCGGATCTGGATACCTTCATGGAATTCCAGGACCTCGAATCTCTGGAATCCATGCTCAACATGACTGCGGCCGTAAACTTCTGGGCAGCGGAGACCATCATTCCACAGAACGACGGATACGTGGTAGGGGGCAGCAACTACTTCGTTTACAACCATCCAGACGGAATGATGCAGATTCCATGGGACCTTGATTACAGCTTCGATACGGCCCCTGCCAATGCGAACCCGATGACCTATGAAGTGGGTTGGGGATCGGGCAAACCGAGCCACTTTGTCGTGACCATGGAAGATGGCTACTACTATGGTCTCTTCGTGGACACCATCTACGAATTCCTGGCGTGGTACGAGCCGGAAGAATTGCAGGCGACCATCGACGAGTGGGCTGACCAAATGTCTGATGCCATTCAGGAGGACTACCACAAGCCCTTTTCGAACGAGGACCACGACGAGGCGGTGGCGACCCTGCGGGCCTATGTCGACGACCGCCGCTACTACCTGGACAACTGGATCGTCGTCGCCAACGGTGGCGGAGAGTACGAGATCAGAGACTTCAATGGCGAGAGCTTCCTCTTCAACCTGGCCCTTCGGAGCTGGGATGAAGGAACCTCCTACTGCCAACTCATGGGAGGCTCCCTGGCCATTCCAGAGGGAGCGTCAGAGCACGAGTTCATGATGCAAACGGCCTTCGAGTTGGACCCCGGGGACTGGTGGATCGGAGCCAACGACCTGGATGAAGAGGGGGTATTCACGGACCCCAGCGGTGACCCGCTCCACGACTTCTTCTGGGGACCCGGTCAGCCAAACGGTGATGAGGACAGCAACTGCGTCATGCTGGACTACGACCTGGAAGGTTGGAACGACAAGTACTGCGACGGGTTCGTACTTCCAGTCATCTGCCGAGTGACCGACTGAGGCGCCAAAAGCAGCAAGCAGACCCCCATATTGCAGCTCAAAACTCATCTCACAAAGCTCATCCCTCGACTTTCTACCGGCAAGTTCGCTACAATGTCCCCGGAGTCAGTCACACAGGCGGGGGAAGATTATGAAACGAACAGCATTGGCGCTTCTGTTGGCATTGGGTTTGTTGAGCTGCGACGGAACGGGCAAGATTGGATTTGACTCGGATCTTGATGGCCAGCCGTTGGACCTTGCCTCGTCTGATGGGGCAACCCCCCTTGATGCTGTGGCCGACGTTCTCGATGCCGTTGGTGTGCCGGACGCCGATATCTCTGCCGTAGACGCCGGCGAAGTGCTCGCAGATATTGGCACCGACGCCGTCGATGTCGAGTTTCAAGACATCCAGATCCCCGACGACGTGGTTCCAGACAGCCTCTCCGACGCCATGGAAGACCTGTCCGAGGAAGTCGTTGAAGACACCCTCGTTGATTCCTCTCCAGACATCGATGTTCCCCCCGGCTGCTGCATGAGTGACGACGACTGCTCCGGTAGTCAGGAATGTGTCGGAGGACTCGAAGGGTACACCGGCGTTTGCAAGGTTCCTCCCACTGGAGACGAGTGCTGGTGGTTTACTGACTGCGCACCGGGAAAGATGTGCCAAGGCGCATCCGTCTGCCCCTGCGGAGCTATGTGCTTCGTGATGGACCAGACAGGAAAGTGCGTGGACGCCGATCCGTCCGGTTGCTGCTTCATCGATTCCATGTGCGCCAACGGAGAAATCTGCGTGGGCGGTGGTCTGGGCGGATTCCCAGGAACGTGTGTCCTTGCGCCGGAAGCCGGGCAGTGCTGGGAAGATGAAGAGTGCCCGACTGGCCAGATTTGCCAGGGTGCCAACTGGTGCTCCTGCATGGAGGTGTGCGACGCCATGCAGTACTACGGGCCCGGTCAGTGCTCCGCCCCAAGTTCGTGCCTTACCGGTGCCGTCGACCAACAGGGAGTCGGCACCCTTTGCGACACGAACCCGGATGCCTGTGATGGACTCGTGGCGAACATGTGCAGCATGGGCGTCTTTGCCGACCCATCCCTCCCTCCTTTCTGCACCCACTACTGCAACGCCATGGACACGTGTGCAGAGGGGTCCTTCTGCTTCCCCGCCGGCTGGAGCAGCTCCTGCGTCCCCGATTCCTGTGCCGATGCCTTCCTCGACTCTTGCGTTTCCAACATCGACTGCGTCGTTGCCACACAGTGGGACACTTGTTGCCCCTGTCCAGAGATCAAGACTCGAGCCCAGGTGGAGATGGATCCGTGCCTCGTCGAAGGGTCGAACATCCCGTCAGACCTGCTCCCCGAATGTGTCGTCTACTGCCCATACGACCTTTGCGAGGAGTGCCAGACCCTCACCGAAGGCCACTGCGAGAGCTACAAGTGTCTGGCCGGTCCCGGAGGAAGCTGAGGGTATGCCCATCCGTATCTCCGGGCTCGTAAAGGTCCACAATGAAATCCGAAACCGCCTCCAACGGGGATTACCCGTCGCCGAGCATCACCGATTTCGAGACCAGGTAAGAACCATCGTCCTGGCCGTGGAAACCATCTGCCGAAATGAAGGAACCACCCCCAACGACCTCCCGGGGCCTTCAAGGCGAGCCTATGAGGCGCTGAAGAATCTGGACCTCCGGGTCATTCCAGAGCCCCAAACAGATGGGCTGCACGCCCAGCGAAAAATCCCCCACATCCAGAACGTCACAGCCATCGTGCGGGATGCCGGTACCGACATGTGGCACCACCTCAGCCGATACCGTGGGGAAGGACTCAGGGCAGGCAGCCTCATCAAGCGTTTTGAGAGCACCATCGACACCGTGGACGAGGTCTGCGAGAGCTACGATTGCCGCCCCTGGGAGTTGGCCGCACCGACGCGGCACGCCTATTCCTGGCTTCGCTTCCTCTCGGAAGCCGACAACCTGGCCCTCCACCTGAGGGCTCTTTGGCTGGTGCAGGAAGCCCTACCCCGTGTCGGCTTCACCCCCGGAGAGTGGATTCTCAGCCCCATGGCCATGCGTTCTCTGTTCCGCATGAGCCCCAAAGGGGGTCGCATTTCCGTGCGATGCAACGAAGCATTCGTCACCTTCGGGGAGGAGTTCTGGACCCCTTTCGTGCTCCGGAGCCGAAATCCTCGGCAGGACGGTCTAGGGGATCTGGTAGGGGAGTTCGCCAACAAGCCCCAGTTCATTGAGACCTTAGCAGCCCTCGAAGGGCCGGTGCTTCCGGCAGAGGAATCCGCAGTGGGACAACACCACGACCTGAACTCCGCCTTCGACCGGGTCAACCGCAAGTACTTCGATTCGGCCCAGACACGCCCCACGATTCAATGGAGCCTGACCCCCTCTGCCCGTACCTTTGGGCGCTTCCAGTTTTCCCAGAACCGGATCCTCGTCGCAAGTTCTCTGGACCACCCTGACGTACCCTCGTTTGTCGTGGAGTTCGTGGTCTATCACGAGCTTCTGCACCGCGTCCACGGCATCAAGAAGGTGAACGGACGCAGCCACGTCCATACCTCCGCCTTTCGAGGAGACGAACGAGAATTCGAGCGTTTTGAGGAAGCAGAAGCTTTTCTCAGTCGTTGGTCACGGAAGTTGGCGTAGAAAGGCTATCGGCTGGTTTGAATGCACTTCTTTCCATCAAATTTTTGACCCGTAGGGCAGCGCTGCGTCGTAACGCAGCGACCGTTCTTCAGGTCGGTGCCGTCGGGGCACCTCTTGGTGGGGAGCTTCACGCACTTGCGACCATCCCACTTGGACCCGGCCCGGCACTTTGGTTGGGGCTTGTTTGCCACGCAAGTGCCCCGAACCAAGGTGGTCCCTTTGGGGCATTTCTTGGCGTTTGAGACTGCAACGCACTTGCCATTGACCGCCTTCGTGTTGCGCGGGCACCGAACCACAGGAGCCGACTTCACAGGCTTGCACTTGGCCCCGTCCCACGTGTACCCCTTGCCGCACTTTCGTGCTGCCGGTTTCGAAATGCACTTGCCTCTCTGAAGAACAGTGCCCTTCGGACACCGCTTGTCCGACTGCGTCTGAACACACGCCCGGCCGTTCCAGGTCGTGCCGTAGGCGCACTTCGGAGCCGGTTTCACGCACCGACCATCCTGCAGAACGGTTCCTCTGGGGCAATTGGTCGGCGCGGGGGTCACGCAGCGACGGCCGTCGAATGTCTGCCCCGCCGGGCACCGCTCGACGGTGTCCAGAACACACCGGCCCCCGTCCACATGCTGCCCTCGAGGACACTTGGTCATTGGGGCGTTGGAGGCACATCGGGCACCATCAAACTCGGTACCAACGGGACATCTCACCGTCAGCGGAATACAACGACCGTCGGCGTACTTCGACCCTTGCGGACATCGAGTCGACGTCTGGATGCAGCGACCGTTGTCCCACCAGGAGCCCGCCGGGCATCGCTGTTTGACCAGAGTCTCGTGCGCTATGCAACGACCGTTGTGGTAGGAGGTTCCGTCCGGGCATTGTGTCATGGGCTGTACCACCGTAGAGACACAAACATCGCCGTCCCAGTAGGTCCCTTCGGGGCATTCCACGATGACCTCGTTGTACACTGGCTGCTCGATGGTTTCGGCCGGTGGGGTCTGATAGACGTAGGTGGGGCCGCAGGCCTGTATGAACAGTGCGAACACAGCGATGGCCGCCCAAAACAGTAGTTGATTCTTCTTCATGGAACTCCCTCTAGCAGTTGTCAGGTCGCTTCCAGTACGTTATCAGCCTGGAGTTATTCAAAGCAACTGATAATGAGTGCAGTCTGCCTTCCCATCCTGGTTCGTTCATTTGCATCAAATTGGTTCCCGGATCGCCCCTGGGAGTCGAACTTGCAAAACCCAACCAGCAAAGCTACCGTGCGGCTGTAGTGGTTCACAACGATTTGGCCGGAGGCGTCCATGCTCCATTTCTCGACTCGTTCGGTGGTCCTTTCCTGGGTTTTGCTGCTCACTCTGGGGTGCAGTTCCAACGATTCTTCGTCCCCCAACACCGATCTTCAAGGGGACGTCACTGCAGACGAAGCTTCCTTCGATTCCCGAACGGATGCACCAACGGACGCGATGAACGATTCCGATTCCCACCCTTACCCAACAGTGGCCTGGTCGTGGGAAACCGCCTTTGACCCGTCAGTGGAGTTTCGGCCGTGGGTTCGGTGGTGGTGGCCCGGTGCCGACGTGGACGATTCTAAGTTGGCTTCCGAGATTCAACTGTTGGCCCAAAATGGCTTTGGAGGAGCAGAAATCCAGCCCTTCAATGCTGCTTTGAACCCCGAAGCACCGGCAGACGAACTGGCCAGACGCCTGGCCCACGACACTCCAGCCTTCTGGGCTCATGTGGCCTGTGCAATGGATGCAGCGATTGATTCCGGACTGTCCCTGGACCTCACTCTGGGATCGGGCTGGGCCAGCGGAGGGAACCACATTTCGATGGATGACTCGCTGCACACCCTGGTGCATTCGGAGCACGTCGTCCAGGGGCCACAATCCCTCACCCTCGCCCTCGACGGCCCGGACACGCCGGCTTTCTACGAAGTCAGCGAAATGGCCGCCGGGTTTGGAGAGCCCCTGGCGAGATACCTGCCCGAGGAAGCGGAGCTCGTGGCCGTGGTCGCTTCTCGGAAGACCGGAGGGGTGCGAGAAGCCAACCCCTTCGTAATCACCGACTCCCTCATCCTGGACCCGGCCTCCACCGTGGTCCTCACCGACAAGGTCTCAGGCACGGGCACCTTGAAGTGGGACGTACCCACCGGAGAGTGGGTCGTTGTCGCTTTGTTCTCCATGCCCGATGGAGAATTCCCCAGCCTCATCGCCCAACCAGAGCCCGGGTTCGTCGTGGATCACTTCAACGAAGCCCGCTTTCGAGCGAATCTGGAGCACCTGATGGGGGAGCGTACGGGGATGGTGCCTTACTACGGCGCTCCTCTGCGAGGCTTCTTCAACGACAGCTTCGAGTTGAAATCGGAGCGCTTCTTCACGGACGATTTTCTGGCCCAGTTCAAGGAACGTCGCGGGTACGACGCTACCCCCTATCTGCCGGCAATGCTCATTCCCGGAGCCGACGACCACATCTTCGACGGGGCCGGAATAGCCCGCAAAGCGCCCTACTCTTTTGGCGAAATGGATGAGAGGCTGCAACACGACTATGCGTTGACGGCATCAGAACTGTTCATCGAGCGGTTTGTGAAGGTGTGCGCCGATTTTGCGGACAAGAACGGCCTGAAGTCCAGGGCCCAAACCTATGGTTTGGCGGTGGACGTCATACGGGCGTCTGGGGAAAGCCAGATTCCTGAAGCTGAGCAACTGTATGCAGGGGGCAGCGACTTGTTCTTGAAGGCGGTGTCCGCAGGGGGTCTGTGGTACAACCGCCCCGTTATCAGCGCCGAATCACTGGTCTGGGCAGGGCGGGATCACATGCTCACCCCCACCAAGCTTCGAGCCGCTGCCGACAAGCTCTTCCTCGCCGGAATCAACCAAATGGTCTACCACGGTTTCCCCTATCAGATAGGAAAGCCCGAGATCTACGGGGAACAGGGATGGAACGCATTCAGCTCTCCCTGGAGCGGAATGGGAACCTATTCGTCGAACATTTCCCCTTCCAATGCATACTTTGAGTGGTTCCCCACCCTCAATCGATACGTAGCTCGCATGCAGTATTTCATGAGATTGGGACGTCCTGCGGTGGATGCTGCCGTCTACTATCCATGGTTGGGAAGCACCGCCGCTCTGGCTCGAATGGAGGATCACTCCGAGGTCCTCTTCCTGGGCGGGCTATTCGATTTCGAACCACCGGCATCAGAGAACACCCTGTTTCAACTCGTGGATACGGTGTTCGGGGACCGGGATTTGGGAAAGGCCGGACGTTGGATGGAGTCCCTCTGGCCGGTCTTGCAGGCCATTCACCAACAAGGGATTGCCTGGACCTGGGTAAACGACGACAGCCTGGAACAGGCCGACTTCCAGGATGGAAAGTGGACGATCCGGGGGAACTCCTTTGATGTCCTCGTAGTGGCAGACATCGAGGCAATGCCTTTGGCCACGGCGCAGAAGCTGGAAGTTCTGGCACAAGCTGGAGCCCCCATTGTGTTTGCCGGTTCTACCCCAGATGCGCAGCCGGGATTCGACAATTTCGAGGCAGGGGATGCGGCTGTGGCTCTGTCCATCGAGAGAGCCAAGGCGGCGGGGACGGTGCTGGAGTCGGTGGAAGAACTCCCCGAAACTCTCGCAGCAACGACCGGGGTTCCCTCCCTCAAATGGACCGATGTTAAGGAAGGGGGGAAGGTACGATTCGCTCACCGAATCCTGGCCAACGGTGCTCACCTCTTCTTCATTCGAAACAGCTCCACAACAGAGGTTCAGCCAACCTTCACCGTGGTGGATGGTTGCTCGCAACCCATCTGGCTTGACGTCATGAACAGCCGGTATGGAATCAAGGAAGAGGACATGTCGGTGCGCCTGGCACCCATGGAAAGCGGCATCCTCCTTTGTGGTTTCGAGCCCCCTTCGAAAGACACAGGGTGGAGCGTTGCGCTGGAGTTGGATTTCGATTCCGCCTTCGAAGTCGATTGCCTTTCGGGGCTTGTGAGCGGTACCGACGTCGCCAACGACGAGCAGGAGGTCGCCCTTGATGGGGTTGGTCTGTGGACCGACGAAGCGTTGACCTTCTGCTCCAGCCCAGGTCACTACGAGCTGTGTCCAGTGGAACCTGGAGACTATGTAATCGACTTTGGGGACGTTCGAGGCATCGTCGTAATGGACAACCCGACCCTGGAGTCCGTGGCCCTCACTCCCCCCTTCCGAATCCACCACGAGGTCACCAAATCAGCTTCCGAGACCCCCATCGCCTTCACGCTTATCCCTCCCCTGCGAAATCGATTGCTGGGATTGGGGGACAGCGATGACCCGCGCTACGTTGAGTTCAAAGGAAAGGAAGACACTCGGATCCCGGTGGGTATTGATGGACCCATTCGTCTCATTCCGGTGTTGGAAAAGTAGCTCCTCGAGTCTCTCCATCTGGCCCCACCCAGGCAACCCCCGGCAAAACCGTCAGCGAAGAGTTGCCGGCGGGCCAATCTCCGCTCAACTGGACAGCTTCCTCAGTGCGGTTGAAGAAAGCGTAGGCGACACTGGTGTCCCCCTCCAACACAATCTGAACGACACCCGGGTGGGGAGTGGAAATGCTCGCCTGCGTCGAGGCAAGACCAGCGGGAACCGCTTCCACCCACGCAAAGAAGCCGGCTTGAGCGTTCATCTCGGCGTCCAAAGTGAGCA
>CALFHQ010000308.1 GCA_937876385.1 uncultured Pseudomonadota bacterium | reverse complement strand
TTCTCCCTGTGCATTGTAGCGAGAAGGAACCTTGCCCTGGGAGATGGCCCAGTTCCCCAATTCAGCGAGGGTGTCGATGGACATGGCCACACGAAAGGGGTGCCCATCTCGAACCGGGCGAGGAGGGGCGGGGGGCTTCGGGGATTTCTCAACGGGGAGGGTGGTGGTGAAATCAATACGGGCCATGCCCGCGCCAACCCCTCGGGTGTGAAGATCGATTTGGGCCAGGGGCAAAGGGGGGAGGCTGATTTCAAACACCTTGAGAGTTCCCAGGCGTTCAAGAACGGTGCTTCGCAGGAGGGTGTATCCGTCGGTAACGACGCCGGCCAGGAGTGCATTGGTCCACTTCTGAAGTTTGCCGGGGGTGATGAGAGGACGCAAAGCAGCGGGAAGGGCGCGGCGAAGTTGGTTGGCGAGGATTTGGGCGCTTCCGGTTTCGATGCCAGGCTTGATGGCTTTGAGGGATGCAGCGGTGACGGTCATGCGCAGGGTGTGGCGAGCAGGATTGTAGCGAATGGGCACAGCCCCTTCGAGCCTGAGAGACGCAGGGGTGCGTTTGCCGAAGCCGATGCCCAGTCGGATTTCGAATCCGATTCGGTTGGTGGCTTCCGGAATCCACCGGAGGGAGGTCACTTTCACGGTTAAGTCGGGAATCCCTTTCACCGGTGCGAAGGAGGCAATGTCCAGACGAAAGGGTTTGATGGAGGACACTTCCCCCTCGATGATCTCGTTGGCCCAGGCCAGGGGAATGAGGAGGGAGACGTGCGGTGAGGCATCCTTTGGGGCGCGCTGGAGGAATTGGATGCGTCTGGATTGAATCTGTTCGCAAGGGGTGCCGCAAGCTTCGGCCCCCAGAAGGGCAACAGCAATGACGATTGTGATCCAGGCTCTCTTGTGCACGCAATCCACCTCGTGGGGTCAATCTGCCAGCGAAGCGCTGTGGCGTCAAGGCGCTTTGGTGTTGAGTCTTGCCGGTGAGAAACGTAGAATGCAACCAAATGAACCAGACCCGTCGCCAACGGAGCCTTTCCCATGCGGAGTGTTTGCCAACCCGTAGCCCTTGCCTTTGTTCTTATGGTCCTTCCTATTTGGTCTTCTTGTGGAGATGATGGTTTCTCCATTCCAACTCCGCCAGACATGGGTCCCATCCTCCAACAGTTTTCAGCCCCGTCGGCGCCCCTCACCGAGGGAACCGTGCCGGCCATCTTGAACTCCCTGGATGATGTAATGGGGGTCGTTGAAGGCACCGATGTGTCGGGGTTCTTACTGGAGACCGTGGGTGGGATGTTCGAGCAGGGGTCCGCCGAGGTGGGTTCCGGCAGCGGGAGTCAGGAGACCGGTATGGAGGCATTGGAGGTTGGCGGGACAAGCCTCGACGCCGCGGGGAAAGTGGAGTTGGTGAGGATCTGCCCTGGACATGGCGTGGGCGGGGTGGTGGACAAGGCCAACGGGAAGGTGACCCTGACAGTGGTCGTCACCGACCAGGGGTTGGAGCCTGTGGTGTGGGGGGATGCGGAGTCCTGTCGCTACTCCCACCAGGGTGTCGACGTTGTCATCGACGGCGAGGTGCAGGTGTACCTTGGGGACGCTGTGTCACAGTGGGACTCCATCGCTGTGGATGCGCCGCTGATTAACTTTACCGGGAGCGTCGTCTGGGGGGATTCGGTGCTGGATGGTTCCCTCGCTGTACGACTCGCAGAACCGGGTTTCCAAATTAACCTCGATACCCCCGATGGCAACGTGTTGTTTTACTACGCCTCGGAGATCCTCTATGGCTTCGTGGCATCCAACGGGAAGTGGGATTGTGACTTCGAGGAGGGGCAGTGCACCGACGGCTCGTCTGTTATCTCGTTGCTGTAAGCATCGCGCTGGCCGGAGGGCTGTTCCCTGGTAAGGCCGTCGCCTTCCACTCGGACCAACAGCATCTCATCGACCAAACCGGCTATTCCCTGAACAAAGGGGAGTGGATTCTGGGCGCCTTCCGTTTCGGATACGCCTTCTTTGACTTCCTGCAACTTGAGACCTACACCTTGCCCTGGCTTTTGAAGGCTCCGAACTTCACCCTGAAGTCTACGGTGTGGAGCAACGACCTGTGGGCAGTGGCGTTGCGTGTCCACTTCACTCACGTGGACTTCGAGAAGGTGAACTGGGTAGACGTCCCGGCTCGGTTGAACATCATCCCACTGGAAGCGGCAGCATCTTATCGCATTACTCCGGATTTCAAAGTCAGCCTGGCCCTCCAGTACAATCAAATCCTCACGGAAGGGGAGTACGACGAAGCGGAGCTGAAAGGAGCCGTGGCCAACACCAACAGCCAGGCTGTGATGACCCTGGAGCTTCGATTGCATCGGCGATGGGCGTTGACTCTGAGAGGTCGAATGTTGCTCGCCATGGACACCAGCGGGAACGCCCGAACGATCCGACAGGTGGATCCGTATACGACGGTGACCATTTACGCCAAGAGCGATCTGAACCTCCAGAACCTCGCTTTCCCAAAGGTGTGGTCGGTGGTTCCGGGGGTCGCCTACAGCGGCTCTGTGTTCGCATTTGAATTCGGATTGGGGTACGGGAACTACAATGTCCCCGGGGTGAACTTCGTCGTCCCGGACAAGTCCATCGTGCCTGAATTCGATCTCTACTGGAGATGGTAGGGTGTTCTTGTGTATACTACGCCGAACTGATGGAGGGTCCGATGAAGTTCTGGCGATATGTGGGTAGCCTGATGGTGGTTCTCTTGGCCGTTGCATGCGGCGGAAGTGGCGGAAACAACGACGTAAACCCGGGCGATGTGGGGGTAGACTCGACGGATGCGGTGGTGGACGTCGCTCTGGATGTGGTCGAAGACGCGGGGCCAGAGCTGGTTCCGGACATCCCCATCGAGGAGATTTTCCCAGAAATCAGTGAAGTAGTAGAGGACCTGGACCTGTGGGACCCCAGCGTTTGCGGGATGAACTGTCCCCAGGGCTACTGCAACGAGGAAGAAGAGTGGTGCATGCTGTGCAGTGAAACCAGCCCCTGCAATCATCCGGGGTACTGGTGCAAGGAGGACATGTGTGTCTCCACCCTGTGCGTGCCCAATTCCAAGAGTTGCAAGGACCTCCAGACCACCCAGGTTTGCGACGAGCAAGGGGAATCCTACACCGAAGGGATCTGTGACGCAGGGTATGCCTGCCACTCGGGTGAATGCCTCGAAGTCATCTGCGATGGGGGGGAGGGTCACTGCAAGAACGGTCTCGTGGAGGAGTGCGCTCCCGATGGTACCGGCTGGCTGGTTCATGGGTGCCCTCCGGGGGAAGCGTGCCTCAATACGGAGTGCGAGCCCATCACCAACAACCTGCTTGTGATCTTTGATACCTCGGGTTCCATGGCCTCCGGCGGAATCGCCAACGTTCCCTGCATTTGCCAGAGCTGCAACTCGGCGCCGTATCCTGCCTGCGAGGACCCCGAGTGTCCGATGTCCAAGCTGGGAATGGCCAAGCACGTCTTCAACCAGTTCTTCGATTCCAGCAGCATCAAGCATTTCAATCTGGTTCTCACTCGCTTCTCCCTGGGAATCACCCTCCCCGAGCAGACTACCTGCAACGACATGTTCGCCATGAGCCTCGGCTTCTATGGGCAGTCCATGAGCGATTCCAGTTGGATTGAAGGGGATGACGGTTCTCATGTGACGGAAGACGGCGATTGGTTCGACCAGAACGGTCACACCGTCTTGTGCACCCCGTTCCCGAAAACCTACGACGAGGACAACCTCGGTCAGGCCAAATTGTGGGTGAACTTCAACGAAGAAATGGGACCCACGGATCAGCCGTGCAC
>CALFHQ010000307.1 GCA_937876385.1 uncultured Pseudomonadota bacterium | reverse complement strand
GTCAACGTTTTTCGGCAGTACACCGGGCTTTCGATGGCCATTCGAGTGATTCCCCTCGTGACCAAGGGGGTCAAAGAGCTGGGACTCCCCCCCATCCTCGAGGAAATCGCCAAAGAGCACCGAGGGCTGGTTCTGGTCACCGGAACCACCGGGTCGGGGAAGAGCACGACCCTGGCTGCCATCATGGAACTCATCAATCAAACCCGGGCCGGGCACCTCCTCACCATCGAAGACCCCGTGGAGTTCGTCCTCCAGGAAAAGAAGTGCACCATTAACCAGCGGGAAGTCGGGGCCAACACCTGCAGCTTTGCGTCGGCCCTGCGTGCTGCTCTTCGGCAGGATCCCGATGTAATCCTCATTGGGGAACTTCGGGACAAGGAAACCATCGATATTGCACTGCAGGCAGCGGAAACGGGGCACCTCGTGCTGTCCACGATGCACACCATTGACGCCGCAGAGACCATCAACCGAGCCGTCAGTGTCTTCCCCCCCCATGACCAGAAACAGATTCGAGACCTCTTTGCATCGGTGCTTCGATGGGTGGTCTCGCAGCGCCTTCTCGACCGGCGAGATGGAAAGGGGCGCATCCCCGCCGTAGAGATCTTTCGACAGACACCTCGGCTTCTGGAACTCGTCCAGGCAAATGCCGGACAGCGAGAAATCGCTGAACAGTTGGACAAGGGACACAAGGTGTACGGTACCCAAACCTTTGACCTGTGCCTAATGGAACTGTATCGAAGGAAGCTGATAACGCAGGAGAATGCTCTCCAGCACTGCTCAAACCCCTCCGACTTCAAACTCAGGGTGTCGGGGATTGACTGAGAATCACCTCCCCGTTTGATGTCGGGGAGCATAGGAGTCCAATAGGTAGCATGAAGACGACAGCGCAGTTGAGAGAAGCCTTTTTGAAGTTCTTTGAGAAGCATGAACACCGCCGGGTTCGAAGCCACTCCATCATTCCCCCGGCCGACCCGACCCTCCTGTTCATCAATGCCGGAATGGTGCAGTTCAAAGAAGTGTTCATCGGAAACAAGGCCGTGGACTACAAGAGAGCCACCTCCAGCCAGAAATGCCTTCGAGTCAGCGGGAAACACAACGACCTGGAAAACGTCGGGCGAACCGCCAGGCACCATACCTTCTTCGAGATGCTGGGGAACTTCTCCTTCGGGGACTATTTCAAGAAGGACGCCATCCAATTTGCCTACGACTTCCTGGTCAACGAGGTCGGGCTGGACCCCAACCGCCTCTACTATTCCGTGTTCGGCGGCGACAAGGCCGACGGGCTGGGCGTTGACGAGGAGGCAAAGAAGCTGTGGATGGAAACGGCCAAGGTGGGCCCTGAACGCATCTACGAATTCGGCAAGAAGGACAACTTCTGGGCCATGGGCGAAACGGGGCCGTGTGGACCGTGCAGTGAAATCATGTACGACCGAGGCCCGGGGCCATGGGCCTGCGGCGAAAAGAGCTGCGACGTCGGTTGCGACTGCGACCGCTACATCGAAATCTGGAATCTGGTCTTCATGCAGTACGAGCGAAAAACACCCGGCGGTAAACTCATCCCCCTTCCCGCTCCCTCCATTGATACCGGAATGGGACTGGAGCGTCTGGTCGCCGTTGTGCAGGAGAAGGCCACCAACTACGACACTGACGCCTTCATGCCCATCATCGAAGGAACCCTGGAGTTGTATCGAAAGGAGCGAGGCGAACCCATTCAATACCTCGCCGATGCCGACACCGATGTGGCCCTGCGAGTCATCGCCGACCACGCACGGTCAGCAGCAGTCCTCGTCGCCGATGGGGTCTATCCGGACAACGAAGGACGAGGCTATATCGCCCGTCTGCTGGTGCGCCGAGCCATTCGTTTCGGTCGAAAGATGGGCTTCCAGAAACCCTTCTTTTTCAAGGCCTGCGACATCGCTGTCGATATTCTCAAGGAAGCCTACCCGGAACTGGAGGAGAAGCGTGCCCTCATCGAGCGGGTAATCTCCACCGAGGAAGAGAACTTCTCCCTGACCTTTGACGAAGGGAGACGGATGCTCGAAGAGGAGATGGCGCGACTGGAGAGAGCTGGCAAGAAGACCGTCAGCGGGGACTTCCTCTTCACCCTTCACGACGAACGAGGATTCCAACCCGACCTCGTAGAAGTCATCGCCGAGGAATCGGGGTTTGGCATCGACAAGGAAGGATACCAGCGCAAGATGGAAGAGAAGAAGCAGGCCTCGGCACAAGGCTCGTCTGCCGAAGGACAACTCTTAGACGACGTGTTCAAGGCGGTGCAGAAGGAGCACGGCGACACGGTGTTCCTCGGCTATGACGTCGAAGAATCGCAAGGGACCACCCTCGGCCTGTTTGCACAGCGAACGCCTGTGCCCACCTTGAACACCGGAGAGGAAGGGCTGGCAGTCTTCGACCAGACCCCATTTTATGCTGAATCCGGGGGACAGGTAGCCGACTTTGGAACCGTCACCTGGAACGATGGAATGGCACAGGTCACCGATGTGCAAAAACACGCCGGGAACATCTTTGTGCACGGTATCAAGGTGGAAAAGGGCACCCTGAAAGCCGGTGACCAGGTCGCCTTGACGGTGGACCACCAGCGACGTTCGGGAATTCGCGCCCACCATAGCGCTACCCACCTGCTCCACTGGGCCCTGGAAACCGTCCTGGGCGAACACGTGAAACAGGAAGGATCTCTCGTCAAAGAGAACCTGCTGCGATTCGACGTTCGCCATTTCAGCCCACTGACTCGAGAAGAAATAGGAACCATGGA
>CALFHQ010000306.1 GCA_937876385.1 uncultured Pseudomonadota bacterium | reverse complement strand
ACCTTTGAGCTTCTTGTAGCTATCGATAAGATGCCCTGGATTGCCACAAAAATGAAAACCGACGACACCAGAAATGAGACTGTGTAAAGCGCCAAAAACCGGAGAAGGTCTCCTCCTACTCCGCCCCAATCCGTCCGCTTGAAGGTGATGGAGCGATTGAGGAAGAAGCACGCACTCCCTCCCACGGCGCGAGATATGATGTGGGCGTGCATGTACCACGCATGGCCGAACTGTATGAGAAGCCAGAAAGTGACCAGGTCGAGGAGAAAGACGAAGCCGCCCACGATGGCGTAGAGGTGCAACTCTCGCGCCCATTGCAGAACAGACCACAAGAAGAAACCAATCCGTCGAACGACGTTGTTGGGTCTGATTGTTCCTTGGCCAGTATCGAATGGACTCATCTTGCCCTTCTCCAGAAGTCCAAGTATGGAATAGCAGGTTGAAAATTGCTAGCGTTTTTTGCCCGCCGTGGAACGCTTGATGACCGCCAGGGCGTTGGCGATGGCACGTGCAGTGTGGTTGCGTTTCTTGTGGGGAACATTGACCATCTTGTCTTGCATGAACAGCGCTGCCGAACCGCCGCCGTCAAAGAGCATGCCGTCGGAAGCTCCCGCTGCCCGAAGAGCAAACCCCGCCTCGGCTCCGGTGAGACCTTTGGAGCGGATAACACGACCTTCTCCGACGAGGAGGAAGAGAGTCTTGCCGTCGGAAGAGACGCCAACTGCTGCACGAGGGTGGCGTCTGGGGATGTAGAATCGCAGCGCAACTGAAAACCCTTCCTGGGCCGTCTCGTCGACAATCTTGCCATCTCGCAGCACTCTGGGGCCGCCCGAGATGACCTCCAAAACCCTCCCCGGTACTTCCGGAATCCGGGTGTCCAGGGTGACTCCGTCGGACTCTTCCAGCCCTTCAAGTGACTCCTTGGCCTTTCCACAGGCCACGAGCACCAATTCTCGAGGCTTCAGCTTGATCTTTCGTCGGGCAGAGTGGACCTTTCCAACCTGGAGGGTCAAGCTGTTGTTGGCCATGGCTTCGAGCTTCCCTGTGCGGTCCAGGTGGACGGCCAGGCAACCCGGCTGGGCCTCTGTTTCGGTTGCGTAATACCCCGAGTAGAGGCTCGCATTGTCGCTTTCGGCGCCTTCGTTGGCTTGTTTGATTGCCTGTTCGCCACCCTTAAAGCGAAGAGTCTGGGTGACAGTCAGCCGGGCGATATGGGCGGTGTTGTCGTCGGTTAGAGCGAGGCTCGTCGTGCTGTACGGGAAGCGCAGCACCTGCCCCCCCGAGACGTGCATGCCCAGTGGGTCTTTTTCTCGATCGGTGAAGTTGTAGTAATCGCCGTTGAGAGCCACCCGGACATCGGCGGTGGGGGTGTCGAACATCTCCGCAATTTCTTCGATGCGCTTGCTGCGACCCCGGGGACGAAGGGAACGGAAAGTCAGTCCAAAATGGGCCAGGTCAACCTTGACGATGTGTACATAGACTCTGGGGATTTTTTCCGGCTTCTCGTACTTGTCTTTTTTGTAGACAGCGTACTGGATTCCCGGCTCCATCGTTGTCCATTCGAGGTCCGAAGCCTTGGGTCGGTGGAGCAACTCTTCGGCGGAGGCAAGTGAGGCCTGAAGACAGAACACCGCTGAAAACAAGAGAAGGGCCGCCATTGCCTTACGCATCATTTTCCAGGACCTCGTTGCGTGGGGTTTGGGTGGGATCGTAGGTGACTCGCATTGTGCCCAAGGCGGCCCCTCTTTTCAATAGCAAACGGTTTACCAGCAAGCATCCAGGCGATGGTCCTTCCCCGAGAGGGGCTTGTTGCATCCAGAGTGCGGCGAGGTCAAGAGGGGGCAAAGGGCATCTTGCACCGAGCGGGGATCGGTAGCACCCGGGAGGACCTTCCCTTTCACCACCCACGTCGGGAGAACTCGGATGGGTTTGGCGCGGGCAGATTCCTCCTCGAGGGTCTTGTTGCCCACCTCGGTGGACCACTCTGCCATGCATCCCACCAACAACTCCGGGTCGATGTTGGCAGCGGTGATACAAGCGTCGGGGTTGCTCTGGATGGGTTCCGCTCCTCGACAGGTAGAGTACAGTCGCTCCTTCTCGACCCCTTGGCGTCTGGCGCACAATCCTCGCTGGATCTCCGCAAGGTCCTGGGGGCCGTGGGGAGAGGTCCATTGACCTCCCCGTTTCGTGACGATCCATGTGATGTGAAAGGAAACCACGTCACCAAAGATGGGTTGCAGAAGGGATAGAGTCTTCAGAGCCTTTCGCCCTTCGAGGGAGTGTGGGGAGACGTAGAGGATAACAGAGTCGTCAGGGAATCTGGCGGCAGCGGGAGCCGAGGTGGACGGCGCTTCGACTGGAAATTGGACGACGTCATAGCCTTTCGCCTCCGAGGGAAGCAGGGCGAAGGGAAGTGTGCGATTGGAGGGACGGGAGGTCACCGACTGTGGCAGAAGAAAGAGCGGGAGAGGGAAGGTTTCGTGGCCCTTGAACCAGGTCATCCACCGTGGATCGCCGGGGGGAATGATTTCCACTGCCAGAGGATGGAATCGGGTAGCGATGCGCCGGGCTCGATGAGCGGTGTTGAGGTGTGCGGAGGTTGCATGGGGCGCATCGAGGACGATGAGGGTGGGTGGGGGAGTCGCCAGAGACTCCTGGCAGGCTGGCATCGATGGGGGAAGGAGCTCGGCGTGACACAAGGCGTATCGAATGGCCGATGCATTCCAGGCTCCCGCGTAGCGGGTATGGTTGATTTGGAGGGTGGGTGTCGAGGGGGCGTTCAATTCTCCTCCTCGCTTGAGGCTCTCCTCAACGAGTTTGCCTCCCACCTTAGATTGGTAGCAGGCCTCGGTCCTCAAAACGTCTTCCGGGGGCCAGGCGCCGTCTTTGATGCACTGTTTGAAGTTGCGAGGGACATCCTGTGGGGTATCTACGACACAGCCTGCAAAAGTGAGGAGAGCCTTTGGCGACGGGGCGAGAACGGCCGCGCAAGCAAGCACAGCGTCCCCCGCAAGTTCTGTCTGGCCGTGGCGAGTGTGGAAGGCTTCCGATTTCCCCACTGCCCCCAACCACTCCAGGTGGATGGAAACGGAAGCATTGTCGGGAAGGGCATCGTCCAGGGCGTGCAGCATTGCGGCGGATTCTGGATCTTGAGAGGAGATTCGCAACGTCACGAAGTTGCCGGGGGGAACGGGTGAAGCTTCACGGGCTAGCCCGTGATGGGGAATGAGGAGCATGAGCGCCGTCACAGCGGAAGCGAGACGAGCGGTTGTCATGTTCACTTGCTCCGTCCCGTGAGAATGACTGTGACCTCAAGGCCGGCCTCTTCGTATTTCTCCTTCACCCACTCGACGTCGTCCTTTCGAACTCGAGGAAGTACAGCGAGGATCCGAGTCCAGCCGTGGGCCTTGCAGTCATCGAACAGTTCCCTCTTGGCCGGTGAGTACCGGCGCGCCTCATCGTAAATGACCTGGCTTGCCGGGAGGCCGAATCCGATGGCTGCGATGCCGATGAGTTGGGCTCTGGTAATGTGACCTACGGATGTTGCGGGGTGCCAGAAGAAAAAGGGGATGTCCTCAAAGCCCTTCTGGTACAAGTCCGCGGCCGTGCGGGCGAGAGAGCGTTGATAAGAGTCCACCTGGATGGAGTCCGAGAGGAAGTCGATGGGCTTCGACTTGCCGTGGATGACCACTGCATCGAACTCTTTTGGGGAGGGAAGTTCCTCGTCATACACGAGATTCACGGCGGGGATCTCTACATCGTCCACCGGGAAGAGCAATACACTTCGCAGGCGCTTGATTTCCTCAAACTGCTGGACTGCTCGCTTGAGGTGCGCCTCGTGGGAGACCAGAGCCGCAGAGCGGAAGCGGTGTCGATCGATGAAGTACTCTGCGTTGGCCTTGTTTTGCCCGGTGGTCATTGAGCCGTCCTCAAGGAGGATGGCCCTGGCAGGGACTCCGTGAGCCAGGGCCATAATCTTCATCTCCTCCGCCTCGGCGATGTTGCCCGAGGTGTACCCTCCACAAAGCATGATGTACTTGGAACGCTTCTGGCGATAGAGGTCGATGGCTCCCAGGACTCGCTGCACCATCTGCGAACTCGGCAGGGCTTCTTTGGAGTGACCGTATCCGAGGGCGATGATGACGCCGACCTTGTTGGACTTCTGGGGGCGATTCTTCTTCGCTCCCGAGTCCGAGGACCAGGTGAGCACAAGAAACCCGATGAGTATCAACTGAGTGGCGAATTTTCTGGGGGGTGCATCAAGCATTGGGGAGGAGCTCGAAAGGCCGGCCCAGAGGGGGCCGGCGAGTCAACAACTAGTTGCAGGAACCAGCAGGGGCGCCCTTTTCGGGAGCGGAGAGCTGGGCTTTGCAACCAGCGAAATCGGGGTTGTGCTGGCAGACATTCTTCTGAACTGTCTGAGCGTCGATTCCGCTGAACTTGAACTTGTTGTTGGCTACCCAAGTCGGGCTCGCAGAGATGCCCAGGGACTTGGCCAGAGGGAGGTCAGCGATGAGCATTTTTTTGCCTTCGTCTCCGTCCACACAAGCCTTGATTTTGCCCTTGACGTCGGCAGCTACAGCGACTTCGTCAGCGCAGGCTTCCCAGTTGGCCGGGAGCTTGCGGTATTCCTTGTTGTAGCAATCCAAGAGCTTCATGTAGCTGTAGTTCTCAGGGATGTACTTGATGGCGCAGAGGCCCACGATGTCGCCGGCGACTTCGTTGGCGCCGTGCATGGAGCTGGGTTCGCCGTTGGCGAGGTCGCCAATGAAGTGAATTTCGAATTTGAGGTCGGAGCCGAAGGCGCCGAGAACTTCAGTCATCACATTCATGGCCTTCACGCCGAAGGGGCACTGGGACATGGCGAACAGTTCGAGCTTGCCCTTGATTTCTTCACGGCAGATGAGCTGGTTGGCACAGGATTCGTCAGCGCAGTCCACTTTGCCGTTGCCGGTGTCGTCGACTTTGTTGTCGCAGATTTCGGCTTTGGGGTCGTGCTTGGCACCAAGCTTGAGGCTCTTGTAAGCGCCAGTCTTGGTGTCCTGGAGGTAACGGCGGAGCCGTGCGTATCCTTCGCCCTTTTCGACGCTCTGGTCGAAGAGAACGACGGGGAGGTAGTCGAGGCCTTCGGCTTCGTACATTTTCTTGGCTTCTTCATCGGCCCAGTCGAGCTTGCGCAAGGACAGTCCGGGGAACATGCTCTTCAAGGAGCCTTCCAGACGACCGGTGTCGCAGGAGCGATCGGTGCAGCGCTTGTCGGCGATGACGATGGCTTTGACTTCGATGGGCTTGGGGATTTCGCCGCACCATGCGGGGGTGGCGTCGCCAAATTCGCCGCAGATGCCACGCATGAAGTCGGCTTCCGCTCGGCCGCCACGGTAGGGTTTGCCAGCGAGGAACATGGTGGGGCTGCCACGAGCGCCGTCCTTCTCAGCCTTCTCGAAAGAGGCCTTCAGGAGGGTGGTTCCTTCGTCGCCTTCGAAGCAAGCCTTGATTTTGGCTTTGACTTCGGGGGCCACTTTGGCTTCGTCGGCGCAGCCTTCCCAGTTGGCGGGGAGCTTGCGGTATTCTTTGTTGATGCATTCGAACAAGGGCATGTAGGCGTAGTTTTCAGCCATGTACTTCATTGCGCACAGTTCGATTTTGTCGCCGGCGACTTCGTTTTCGCCGTGCATGGAGGTCAGGGTGTCACCGGCGATCTGGCCGATGAAGTCCATCTGGAAATCGATGTACGAGCCGTACTTCTCCAGCACCGGGGCGATCCCGTTCATGACCTGGACGCCGAAGGGGCACTGGGACATGACGTAGAACTGGAAGAGAACTTTCTTGCCAGAAGCGTTGTCGGCAACTTTGGCTTCGACTTTCTTCTCGTCGGCTTTGACCTCTACGGCCTTGTCCTCGACTTTCTTCTCGTCGGCCTTGACCTCTACGGCCTTGTCTTCGACTTTCTTCTCGTCGGCTTTGGCCTCTACGGCTTTGGCTTCGACGGCCTTGTCTTCGACTTTCTTTTCTTCGGTCTTGGGCTCGGCCTTCTTTTCGTCGGCTTTCTTCTCTACTTTCTTGGTTTCGTCCTTCTTCTCTGCGGCATCCTTGGGCTGACAACCCCAGGCGACGACGAGCATCAGGGACAGGAACAGCGCTCTCATTCGCATTTCAGACTCCCTCTTTTTTTGGTTTCCCTTCCGGTAACAAAAAGCGTCCATCACGTCTTGTCGATGTCCGGTAGGCCGAGCGACCCCCGGGCTAAGACAGCAATGCTAAGACAACAACCGTTTGATTGCAAGGATTATTTCCGGCGAGATGGGCTTGATAATTGCTGGCCAATGCTGGTCCCGGTTGCTACACTGCCTCTGAGGTGTGGCCCATGCGTGTGCTGATCTTGAACGGTCCGAATCTGAATCTCTTGGGAACCCGAGAGGTTGAGAAGTACGGTTTGGCCAGCCTCGACGAGATCGAGAGATCGCTGGTGCAAGAAGGGGAGGAGTTGGGGGTAGAGGTGGTCTGCGTGCAGACCGATCATGAAGGGTCCCTGATTCACGAAATCCACGAAGCCAGGGGACTTTTTGACGGTATCGTTCTCAATCCCGGAGGTTTGGCCCATTCTTCGGTGGCCCTCCTGGACGCCGTGCTGGCCGTATCGATCCCCGTGGTGGAAGTCCACATTACCAATACCCAGGCTCGGGAGTCTTTTCGGAGGGGTTCCCTGGTCGCTAGAGGGGTGTGGGGGCGCTTGGAGGGAATGGGGCCGTTGGGATACCGGTGGGCTCTCAAAGCGCTGGTGGAGCATCTAAAAACTCGAATCAAACACTAAGAAAAGGGAGCTGGATGTCGCCAAAGAAGGACAAATTGCTTTCGAAAGCCGAGACGTACGCTCGAGAGAAGAAGGTCAAGAAGGCCATCACGCTTTACAAGCAGGCCATCGAACTGGACCCAGGAGATATCCGCACCCGATTGCGAGTGTCGGAGTTGCTCTATCAGTCGGGGCGTTCCCAGGAAGCCCTCGACATCCTCCAATATGTCGGGGATTACTACCGAGAGCACGGCTTTCTCCTCAAGAGCGTCGCCGTGTACAAGAAGATGCTCGAGGTAGACCCCACCCGAACCGATCTCCATGGGGTTCTGGCTCAACTCTACTTCCAACTCGGGATGGCCCCGGACGCAATCCGACAGTTCAAGGCCCAGATCAGGGCCCTGTTGAAGCAGGGAAGAGTGCGGGATGGGTTGCACGTCATCCGAAGCATGCTCGAGTTGGATCCGGCCAACGTCTCGGATCGCCTGCGGCTGGCCGAGCAGTTCTCCGCGGTGGGCCTTATCGATGAGGCAGCGACGGAGTACCGCCGGGTTCTTCGACTGCTTGAAAAGAAGGGGCGCAAGGAGGACTGGAAGAAGGTCGCACTGCGCTACCTTCATCACAACCCTGACGACTTCGGGGTGCGAAAAAAGGTGGTGGAGAGCCTCATCGAGGAAGAGGACTTCTACCATGCCTTGCAGCACCTCCACGCATCCTTCCTGAAAGAGCCCCAGGATACCCAGCTCCTTGAGATGGCCGCTTCGGCCTTTGACAATCTGGGCCAGCCGGCCAAATCCATCGTGGCGCTGAAGTCTCTGGCAACGATCTACCGCCAGAAAGGTCTGGGACGGGAAGAGCAGGATGTATACAGCCGCGTTCTTCAGCTCGATCCAAAGGACGAGGTGGCTCGAGCCGGGCTGGGGATGACCGACGCCGATGAGGTGCCCAAGGGAGAGGTCGAGCTTGAGTGGGACATGCCCGATGATTACCGAGCGGCGGAAGAGGTCGGCACGGATGCTCTCGACCCCGATGAGTTCGGCGCCTCCTCCTTTACCGACGACGATGTTTCATTCGACGAAGAGTGGGCGGAGGAGAAGACCCTCGTTGAGGCGGTGAGCGACGACGTCTTCGAGGAGTTGATGAAGCTCGAAAGCAGCAACGACGATTTGGGCGAGTTGGAGGACTTTCGGGTGGAGAAGCCTCAGATCGACATGGCCCTCGTGAAGCGACGAATCCTGGCAGCTCGACCGATGACCGTAGAGGAGTTGGAGAATGCCGGGGTGCGTTTGACCCCCGGAGAACAGGAAGAGCTTGAATTTTTCCTTTCTGCCCAACTGGACGACGAAGCGCTCACCATCCTTCGGGAGGTTCATGGGCGTCTGACTCAAGAGGTATAAATGCCGACAGATTCCTCCTGGAAGAATGTTCGAGAGCAGGTAGAAGCATGGCAGGTGCAGTTGGCCGGCGCCTTGGATGCGCTGGAGATAGCAAGAACCGAGCTTCACGAGGCACGGGAACTAAGGCCCCAGGTGGAGTCCCAGGAAGAGGTTGTCCGGCGAGAGTTGGGGCAGATGGAACTGCAATCGCTCCTGGCTGAGTTGGAGGGAGAACTGGGCGCCTTGGGCACTCCGGTACGAGATGTTGCCGGCGCCGTGGAGACGAACCTGGAGAGCCTGTCTTCAGCCTTGGAACGTCGTCTCAAGCATACATCGCAAGAATTCGATTCCCTCACAGCCCTTTGTGGCCAGGCGTTGGAGATTCTCCAACATCGTCAGCGCTTGTTGACCGAGACCATGACTCGGGTGACTGCTCGAAGACACGAGGTGGATGTCCCGGCAGAAGACAAAGAAGAGACCGTCTCCTTTGAACCGGGAGGACTGGCTCCGGGGCTGTTGAATGAAGACGCTGAACCCTCGGGACGGGACCGACGGAGGTTTCCCAGAGGGGCGTTGTCGGCCGAGGTCCGATTGACAGGCTCCGACGTCAGTTTGCGGGGGGAGACCGAAAATGTGAGCGCTGGTGGCCTCTTCTTTACGACGGATTATCCTGTGGAGTTGGGGCGGATGGTTCATGTCGTCTGCGAAGTTCCCAGAGGGGAAGCGGTTCGAGCTGACGGTGTGGTGGTCTGGGTTCGTGGAAGCCGGCCCGGCGTAGAGGCAGGGATTGGAGTGGAGTTCGTGGCGGTCTCGGAAGATCACAAGAAACGATTGGAAACAGTGCTCCAGGAATGGTGAGCGATTTTTGAGGAGGTTCAAGTCATGACGAGATTCTGGAAGTTTGGTGTGCTCCTGGTTGTTCTGGGGATGTCCTCGAGCCTTTGGGCCGAGCCCCCGGAGAAAGCCAGGCAACATCTGGTGGTTCCCAGTCAGGCGGACCTGGCTCAGGACCGATTGGAAGTGCATTTCCTGGACGTTGGACAAGGGGATTCTGCCATCATTCGCACCCCGGATCATAAGACCTATATGGTGGATTGCGGCCCCAGAGGAGCTCGAAAGAAGACCATCCCCTACTTGAAAGCGCTGGGGGTCGAGAAGCTGGATGGGATCTTCATCAGCCACAGTCACATGGACCATTTCGGGAGCCTCCCCTACATGGTTGACGCCTTCCCCGTGGACGCCGTTTACTTCAGCGGCCATGTCCACACATCGAAATACAACGAGAAGACCCTGATAAAGCTGAAGAAGAAGAAGATCAGAATGGTGAAGCTCAAACAAGGGGACAAGATGAAGCTGGGAGGCGGCGTCGCCCTCTCTGTGCTGAGTCCGCCAGAGGATTGGAATCCGGAACTGGTGGACGTGAACGACTACTCCGTTGTACTGCGGTTCTCCTTGGGCGATATCGATTTTCTCTTCATGGGGGATGCGGAACGCCGGGCGGAACAGGCCATCTTGAAGAGCAAACTGGAGATCCGAAGCGAGTTCCTCAAGGTCGGTCATCATGGAAGTGAGACGTCCAGTTCGGAGCTGTTCCTCGACAACGTCCTTCCCCTCTTCGCCGTGATCTCGTGCGGAGTAGCCAATAAGTTCGGCCACCCCGATGCGAAGACCATCGAGCACCTGCAACAACGGAATGTCACCATTATGCGCACCGACGAGAACGGGACTGTGATGGTGCTCACGGACGGGAAGAAGGTATTCATCAAGGTTAAGGGAAAGAGTTGGACCCCGGTGAGCTTGAATGAGGGAGAACGGTTACGTCTTGTCTCGATTCCCGGTGCAATTTACGGAGGACTTCAATATGCGTGCTAAGCTGTTTCTGTCGCTTCTGGCCTCTCTTGTGCTGTTTTCTTCTGTCTCTTTTGCGGAGGAACCCAAAGATCGGAAGAACATCAACGAAGCGACCCAGTCGGACCTGCTCGGGGTGAAAGGGATCGGCAAGAAGACGGCCCACCGAATTCTCGCCTACCGGGGAGAGAAGGGTGCTTTCAAGAACATGGCCCAGCTCCTCGCCGTGCCCAGGGTGGGCAAGAAGACCTTGGAGCGTTTGGTTTGCTCTTTCTACGTTCCAGAAGAAGGGCCCCTTCCTTGCGCAGAAGCAGCGCCAGCCGACGGTGTGGCCAAGATCAACATCAACACGGCAGACGCCAAGCGGCTTAGCCAGCTTCCCGGGATCGGCAAGCGCAAAGCGGTGAGAATCATTCAGCATCGAGAGAAGAACGGATGGTTCAGCTCTGCCATGGGACTCACTGAGATCAAAGGAATCGGAAAGAAGACCGTGGCACGACTCGAACCCATGGTTGAGACAAAACTCGACATCAACTCGGCGCGAGCATTCCAGTTCGAGGCCATGGGATTTGACAACGGAGACACCATCGTTACCTACCGAGCCAAAAATGGACCCTTCAAGCGTGTTGAAGACCTCAAGAAGGTGCCGGTGGAGAGCAAGACCCTTCAGAAGGCCCGAAACTGGTTGTTTGTGAAGTAACCCGCTCAATTCCCCGAGATTCGATCGAACCACCCTCGCTGCCACAACGACGTGATGTCCATGGACCAGGCCACTGCGACATGGATGCTGACTCCTCCCCAGATGTTCTTCGTTCGAAGGGCGAGGAATCCCAAGACCGTTCCAGCGATAATGGAGCCGGCTGCCTCCAGGGAGGGCTTGGAGAAGTGAATCATGCAGTAGGGGACGATCATGAAGAGCACAGCCCGCCATCCGAGGCGGTATTTCAGCTCGTTGAGCATGAAGCCTCGAAAGAAGTACTCGAGGGAGAGGAATTGCAGACCGTAGAACGCCTCCCACGCCAGCAGGTGCTTCCAGGATTCCGGATTTCGGTAGAACGGGTAGGTACTCTGGAAGGCTTCGTCGTGGGAGACTACGAATACGGAGATGAATACCGGGAGGAAGAGGAGAGCATATATCCAGGAGTGTTTGACAAATCCTCGAAGCCCCAATCCCATGTCTTTGAGGGGGCGCTTCAGGATGAAAACATGCAGGAAGGTGGGGATGATGAGGTACAAGGTGAAGCATCCCAAGGTCCAGGCGATGCGCATCGTGAGCCGCATCTCGTTTCGAGTGATCCCGTGACCGTCGGAATTCCACAAACCAAGTCTCCGCACCAGCCACCCCGCCACCTTGCGCTGAAACTCCAGGTCCAGAACCACATAGTTCAGCGCAAACAGCAGGAGACAACTGGCATAGACACTAAAGAGGATCTTCCCGTCAGAGGTTCTCTTCGGGTCGATATACTCCTCGTCTATGGCACGCAGGTGGGACAAAAGCGCCCGGTCGATGAGCCGCATCACCGCACCTTGTTGCGGGGCCTTGTCACGTTGTTTCTTTCGAGACATCCGCTTTCTCCTCGTCGTGCAGCCCTTGATTTCGGGCAGACGAATCCTGCCACGTTCCCCCGCAAAAGAAAAGACTCGTAACTCTGGTGACCTTCTCCATTGACATGTTGGGTCGTGCCCAATAGCCTTGTACGCATGTTTTTGCGCAGGAAACCATGGCTGTTGTTGGTCGCTATCTGGGTCGTTGTCGGCGCCTGTCGCCCCTCCGTTCCCGGCAAGGAGTACTATGCAGCCTGGGAACGCTTCCCAGTCTCCTCCGCCTCTTTCTGGCTGGTCTTTCCCGACTTGTTGAGAGTTCGAACGGAGTTTCTTACCCTGGTCGTCAACATGGACGGAATGGAAGGGGTGCTCGACTATGTCGAGGGAACCACTGGGGTGGATATCACCTCCGAGACCTTTTTTGAAGAAGCGGGCCTGGACCCGGACTTTCGCCCGGCACTTTTTCGATACCGCTCCTCTCTGGCTGTGGTGCTGGGCGTTGCCGACCCGTCCTCCTCCATCAAGTTCCTGGATTCTGTGGAGGCAGATAGTGGAGCGCCAGTGCTCCCCCTGGCCTTTGAGCAAGGGAAGATGTGGAGCTTTGGAAGCTCAGTGGCCGCCGCTCTTACTGGAAATCTGATGGTCGTCGTGGTCGGATATGACGAGCCGGCCATGCAGGTTCTGGCGACTCTCCTGTGCGAGCCCGAACCCACCGGAGCATGGGAAGTGGAAGAGGGGAAGATTGTCTTCTCGGTGGCAGGTTCTGCCGGGCACCGCTTTGATTTCCCTGACTCCTGGCTCCAGGCCATGGGCCCACTTTCGGGGCTGGCGCATGCTGTCTCTGGCTATGTGTCTTCTTGCGAATCTTTTGCTGGAACCGTGGACATGGGGGATCGCTATCGCATTGAAGCGACGGCCCACGGCTGTGTCGCGGGGGGGGGCGGAGTGCCTGCTTTGAGGCCCGAAGAGGGGGCGCCGGAGGATACCATCTTCCTGGCCCATTGGGCATTGGAAGGAGAGAGCCTTTGGGGAGCCCTGACCGAAACCATGCGGGCGCTGGTCAATCTTGGGTGGGCCCAATTGGAGCCATCCCAGCGGGTATTTGAGTCAGCGGCCATTCCACTGAGTTCTTTGGCCCCAGACGTTTCGGTGGGATTCCTCGGCTTCAGCCAGACCTTGCCTTTTGATCGTTTGCTGCGTCCCAAGAATGCCCTTGATCCTCTGTTTGTGGTGCATCTGTGGCTCGGCCTGAAATTTCGAGATCCCACTGCCTGGGAGATTTGGCGGGGAGAAGAGGTGTTGGGCAAGCTCACTGCAGGTCTCAAGTCCACCGATTGCTCCCGAGACCAGGTGGACTGCACCCAGTTCTGCCTGGCCCAGTACCCGGAGAACTGTTTCTCCGTGGTCCAATGGGACGGTCGCATCTATCTGGTAACGGGGCTGGGCGAAGGGGCTCGCATGGTCAACGTACTGTCCCGAAAGGTACGCTCTTTGTCTGAAGCGCTTTTCGTGCACCAGGATACCGATGCGCTTACGTTGACTCTAAAGACCAAGCGATTGGTGCAAGACCTCATGAACAAAGGGTTTCCTCCATATTTTTTGCAGATTCTTTCTTCCATTCTGGAGGTCAGGATGACCTTTGGGGGAGTAGAAGGGAACACCCGCATCACCTGTGAGATTGTGCTTCGATGATTCGACTGGAGAACATACGCAAAGCCTATGACGCAGCCACCAGCGGTGCTGTGCTGAAGGGGCTTTCTGTGAGCATCGAAGCGGCAGAATTCGTCGCCATTTTGGGCCGAAGTGGCTCTGGGAAGACCACTCTCCTCAATATCATTGGAGGGCTCGACCGGGACTACGAGGGAGAGGCCGTTGTATTGGGAAAATCGCTGCGGACTCTGTCCGACAAGGAGATGTCTGCATTTCGCAATCACACCATCTCGTTTGTCTTCCAATCGTTCAATTTGATGCCCCACCTCACTTGCCGAGAGAATGTAGCGTTCCCCGACTTCTTTCGAAAAGGAAGCCGCGCTGGAGACGCCCGGGCGCTGGCTCAGAAGGCCATGGAGCGGGTGGGGATCATCCACAAGGCCGACTCATACCCCAACCGCCTCTCAGGGGGGGAGCGCCAGCGCGTGGCGATTGCTCGGGCCATCTTCCAGAAGCCTGCGATCTTGTTGGCCGATGAACCCACCGGAAACCTGGATACCAAGTCAAGCCAACACATCATGGACCTCTTTTTGGAGTTGAAGCGCGAAGACAACATGTCGGTCATCTTGGTGACCCATGACGAAGAATTGGCAGCACGGGCGGACCGGATCATTCGCATTGTGGATGGTTTGGTTGCCGGTGATGGAGGGGGGCAATGACACCCGCAAAGCTCTTCGCCATCGTCTCTCAAAACGTTCGTAGAAACCGAAAGAACTTCCTCTTCTCAACCTTTGGAATCACTGTCGGCGTCTCCGTGTTTTCCTTCTTTCTGGCTCTCACCATGGGAATTCGAGATGAGGTTCTCAATCGGATCTATCCCGTGGACCTCATCGAGGTAGAGCCGGCGGCTGTGAACTTCGGCGGAACCAAACAGAGCATTGAGCGGGTAGGCTTCAACAACGAAGGAGTCGACAAGATAGAGGCTTTGAAGGGGGTCGGTGCCGTCTTCCCGAAGTTGCGTTCCCGATTCCAGGCCACCTACCGAATGGGGGGACAGATTTTCGGGCAAAATGGGGTCACCTTCGAGGCCTACTTCGATGGGTTGGACTCAAAGCTGCTGCGGAACGAGTTGCGGCAGGGGGAAGATCAGCGTTCTCGCAGGCAGACGAAGGATCGCCTCAAGGAACAGTACGGGCGCAAGCACCGATGTTATGATTCGCAGGAGTGCAGTCCTGGCGAGCAGTGCAAGGACGGTTATTGTGAGGAAATCCTCTATTGGAGCCTCTTTCGAGACCGCGGAGAGGTCATTCCGTGTTCCTCAGACATCATGTGCGCAGACGGATACGGCTGCATTTATGGTCAGTGTCGACGGCTCTGTGAGGGTATCCCGGGATGCTACGAGGGGGAACAGTGCCAATCCGTCGGTTGCACCGGCGGCTCCGAATGTGGAAACGGTGGGTGTGAGGACGGGCGATGTGGCGACCAAATCTGTGTGCGCCCGGCGCTTGACGGATGTCCCCTCGGACAGGAGCGAGTGATCGACACATGTGACGATGATGGGCATTGCATCGACGGCCCGTGCGTCGACGGTGCCTGTCTCTTTGCCGGTCTCTGTGCGCACATCCCCTGCGAACAAAATGCGTTGGAGAAGACAATCAACGCCAACCCTGACCTCCAGCGAGGCGAGATTCCGGGGTTGTGCGAGGATGGAACCCCG
>CALFHQ010000305.1 GCA_937876385.1 uncultured Pseudomonadota bacterium | reverse complement strand
GGTCATGCGTATGTAGGGCCCCACAGCGGGGTCATGGACAACAAATAGCTGGTTGTCCCAGTCGTAACCGACGAAGAGAACCATGTGCGCCGCTGGGGACTTGAAATAGACCATCACGGGCCGGTTTCGAGACAGCCGATCGATGAGGTAGTTCTTGAGGTTAATGGCGCTGGTCAACATGAACCACACATTGCGCTCCGTCCTGGCGTCGGGCAGGTACAACTCAATCCCCTGCTGAATGGCCGACGAGTACACAAACGGATAGAAGCTGAGGCCGTCCTCGGTGTTGATGCCGAAGAGGGCGTTTGGATGCCACGGTTTGGCATACGCTCCATAGGCTGCCAACAACATGGCCATAGACACGGACCAGCAGTTCCCCGTGGAGCCTTGGTTGTAATAGGGTACCCGAGCAATGGTCGAGGTGCCGGGCATCCACGGGTCGATGGGCGGGTTGTTGATGACCACAGCCGTGGAAAAGTGCGTTGCTTGCACCTTGCAGGTCGCCCCCTCCAAGGTGCACGCAATGGCCTCGGGCTCGTCCGTGCCGTGGAACCAGGCGACGTACACCTCATTTTCCGCAAGGGCCTGAGTGTCTCCGGGAACCTGGAAGGAGATGTCCACGGGGGCGCTGGGCTGACTGCTCCCGACAAACCGGAACACCGCCACTCCCTGTTCCTCGGGTCCACCGTCAAAGGCGAGTTCAGACACGTCCAGGGTAGCCCCAGCGGGCATCGCACCGGCGGGAATGGTGACGCTGACCTGTCCCAGATTGAGGGTACCACCGGAAGCAGTCACGGTCACTGTCCCGCTCTCTAGCACGGACAGGGCCGCGGTGGCTTCGTCCACACTCGGGGGACTGGCTTCTCCCTCCGTCTGATAGTTGAAGTGGGCCGGTAGGCACTCTGCTGCTGTACTCTCGTCCGAACAACTCGTTGTTTCACCGCTTCCAAAACAAGACCACCCCATCCCCACCACCACCAAGGTCAGTAGGAAATTCCTCATCGAAGCCTCCAATTGTGATTTGAGCCTGTCGTCACGATCCATTGTAACCGAAGAGAATTGCAGAGGGAAGTGGTTGTGCCGGGGTCCCTTCCTCGGCTGAATTCTGTGGGTCAGCCAAGCACCACGATGGAATCCACTGGACGGTTTGGAAGAGCTTGAGCCCTACATGCAGTGGTTGACGGGAAAACTCGAACCCATTTCAAAGCAGCCTTTGGTGGGGTTGCCGTAGGCGTCGGCGCCCTGGCTGCACATCGTCACCGCTTCTCCCACACAGTCGGCGTTTGTGCCGCACGATTTCACGCAACGGTAATCGGCCAATGTTGAGTCATCCTGCCCCAGATTTACGCAGGATCGGTCCCCGGGGCAGAAGGAGGAGTGTTGGCACGGAGTGCAGTCGATGTCCTTGCGACAGGCGTACCAGGAGACGCTGTTTGACTCATATTGGCCGCTGCGAGGAGCCACCGTGAAAGGCAGACACGCCATCTCGGGTCCACCGTTGGCGCAATCTCCACTTCCAGGAGTGCAAAGAGCACCGCAATAGCCACCGAACACATCTTCGAAACACATCCCGGACAGACACTCTGTCAGGGGGTTGCCTTCACTATCCTCTGCGTAAGGATTGCAGGTTTGCCCGATATTCAGAGTGGGGTAGCTGTAGTCGCTGTTCTGCATTGACAGGCACACGTAGTCGAGATGGGGAGTGTAGGGAGGGTCGTAGGTAATGCCGAAGACCGTGCACGCCTCGCCAGCCTGGCAGGCGAAGTCGCTGCTGCAGTCTTGAGCTTCGGAGACGGTGTATACGCAGAGACCCAAATAGATGTTCGTCTCCAGAGCAGTAGCGTCGCCGCCGTAGGTGTAGGTGTAGCGACTGCAGATGCCGGTGTATGTGCTGCCGTCGTCGACGGTAATGCCGGGACAGTCCGATGCCTCTTCGCAAAGGGTCGTGCAAAAACCCGTCGTGCCGGCGTCGGGATCGGATCCCAGACACCATCCGTCCTGGCAATCCGAACGGTAGTAGCACTCCTGAGCTTGGGCTGCGAGGGCAGCGTCAGTGGTTTCGCAGGCGCCGATGGCAAGATGCGGACTGTCGGCATTCTCGGTGGGATTCTTCACAATGAAGACCTCACAGTGCTCGCCGTTAGGGCAAGATGTGTTGGAGTGGCAAGCGGCCATGGAGCCGACGTGTGTGGAGCACAACCCCAGCGGCAGCACCTGGTCCGTCATGCCGTCTTGGTCATAGTCCAAGGTGAACTCCTCGATGGTACAAAGCTGGTTCGTTCCACAATCGGAATCGGCCACGCACAGCGCGCTGCAGTACCCTTCCATGCACAAGTTTCCGTTGCTGCAAGGAGTGTTGGGTCCGCACGGTTCCCCCGTTCCGGCACCCCCGGAGGTCTGAGCCAGACAGATATTGGACCAGGCGGGAAGCCCGGTTCCGGGGTCTGTGGCACCGTCATAGTTCCAGTAGCAGTAGTGGCCACTCAAGCAATCTGCGTCTGTTTCACACCCTGTCTTCGGCCAGCAAAGACGAGGAGTGTATTCGGGGAGATCGTTGAAAATGAGGGTTCCGTCTCCGCACTCCCAAGCACTGCAGTCGAGGTTCTTCGTGCAACTCTTTTCCGGCCATCCCTTGCAAGTCCCCGTGCCCGCATCGCATCCAGTGTCCGGGATGATTTGCGTCGTATCGCAGTCGGCGTTGCTCTTGCAGTACGAGACACATCCCAACCCAAAGCACCACCCCCCTTCGCAGTACGTGGGCAAACCAGCGGAGGCAAGCTCATCGCAGGCCTCTGTCAGCTCCGCCGTGTGGTTTGAAGAGGTCTCCTGCAGCCGAGCCACACAACGAGACTTGTACTCGCCGCCAATGGTAGAGAACATGCACTGTTCGCCGGAGGAACAGTCAGAATCGGAGTCACAGAAGGCAAATGACGAACCTGGAGCACAGTAGCCCATGGGCTCGGCATCCCAGGGTCCGGCGAAGTTCACACACACCCAATTGCTCCCGGCAGGACCATCTACAAAGCCCGCGCAATCAGAGAACGGGCTGTCTGCATCCTCAATGCCGTCGGGTCCAGGCGCGCCGGTCTGGTTGTTCACTTCGTCGATGTAAATGGAGCAAGCCCGACTGCAGGCAGGAACGTTCAAATACCCGCCAAAGCCCGCCAGCAAGCAGTACTGGCTGTCACACTGTGCGTTGGCACACGTACCGAAATCCGGATTGAAGATCTGCTGACCAGAGGTCGGGTCCTGGACGTACCCCGGGCAATCCGGAGTAACACCGCAGTAGGACCCCAAAGCCCCCCCTTGAGGCTGATTCACGCAGGCTCCATCAACGCAGTTAGACCCTTGGGGGCAACTCCCGCAGTCGCATCCAGGCTCCGGTGAGCCGCAGACCCAGGAACCGCAGTCGCATGTATCCGGCTGGTAAACTTCGCCTGCGTCCGAATCGACCATGAGGTCAAGGACCTCTTCGACGGTCTGATTGTCCGCAGTCTGATTGTCCGCAGTCAGATCCATAGTGTCGGACATCCGGCTCTGGTCCCACGATTGGCCGTCTAGGACATCGACCTGTTGCTGATCCTCAGTGAATTCCTCTTCTCCGCCAGAAGAGCCGCACCCGGCGGCCATAAATAGGCAGCAGAGCGCAATAAGTGGATGGCGCATGGTCCCCTCCCGATTCAAACTGCTGTTTAGATGTGTTGTTCCATTCGCATCATCCCATGAACAGAGCAGGCATGACAATACGAAATTTTCCAAGAAGTCGAATTCTTCCAGTCGGTTGGAGGGGCCAGACCGTGAAGTGGCCGTCGTACGGCTGTGAGGCTCAATCCTCGACTATTCCTTTGGCAGGAACCAGACCTGCTGAATGTGACCGTTCTCCACCCTGTATATCGCCACGGCGCGCACAGGGGGGCCGTCTCTGAGGCCCGTGACCAGTTCGTGATCGATGACGAAATCTCCCGAGACAATGCGGTTGGTTATTCGTGCGTTCAGGTTTGGACTCTTCTCGAACAGCGCTGAGTAGGTCTTCCTCAACGCATCTCGCCCCTGAATCGGAGGCCAGCCGGGGAGTATCGAGTCAATGACGACATCTTCGGCATAGCAGGCGGCAAATGCGTCGGCGTTTCGGCGGTTGTATGCTTGAAGCTGGCGTTCCACGAGAGCCTGGGGATTGGAAGAAAGTAGCTCCTCTTTGGAGTGCCACGTTCCGTTTCGCACCACGGCGTGAATTCTGGTGGTGTGGGCGATGTTGTCCAGGGGAGATGCATTCAGCACCAGCAAATCCC
>CALFHQ010000304.1 GCA_937876385.1 uncultured Pseudomonadota bacterium | reverse complement strand
TCGAAGGATCACACGATATTGTCTACTACTGCCTGGAATCTGGAGCATGCTTCAAAAACACCTGATTGTTGTGTTCATCGTCCTGGGAACTGTTCCCGGATGCTTTAAGAGGCCAGATTCGGCCAGATGTGTCAAGAACTACTGCATGCTCGTCCGGCAGCGCACGATTCCCTTAACCTTTTACATGGTCCCTGCTATCATCCCCAAAACTTTGGTTTGTGAGAGGATGGTCGCTGATGTTGGAACGATGGCTTGAATGGGTGGCTGGTTTTGTGGCCCGCCGGTACGTGTTGGTGTTGGTGATTGCTGCCTTGGTAACGGCGGTTGCTGGATACGGTGTTTCGAAGTTGGACGTGCTCGCCTCTCGCACCGCTCTCTATCCGGACGACCTCGAGGTGAACAAGCGGTTCAACGAATTCCTGAAGGAGTTTGGAACTACTGGAAACCTGGTCGTCGTGTTGGAGGGGCAACCCCAACGTCAGGGAGAGTTCGCCCGTCGTCTGGCCGAGAAGTTGGCGTCCCGAACCGATGTGATCTCCGGCGTATTCTACCGCACAGACCTGGAATTCTTCGCCCGCCATTTGCCGCTGTATGTCCCCTTTGATTCCCTCAAGGAGGGATTGGACAAGTTGGAAGCGGCCACCGCGGACGTGGAAGGGGAGGGGCCCATTGACGGCCTCGTGGCGCTGTTGTCTCGAGTGGGGCAGATGAACGTCATGTCCCTCGGGGGAGGTAGTGACCCTTCCAAAGTGGCCCAGGGTTTGGACGACGTGGCCGCCGAGTTGGACAAAGTCCAGGCCATGGTGGATGGGACCCAGCCGGTTTCCTTGGACTGGCTTTCCTCCCTCATGGAAGAGCCTCTGAAGGCCCAGGGACTTGACCCCGAAGGATATCTCCGCTCGAAGGACGGGGAGATGATGTTCCTTTTCGTTCAACCGGTGCAGTCAAGCGACGAGTACGAGGTACTTCGTCCCTTCGTGACGGCGGTGGAGGAGGGAGTAGCAGCGGTCCAAGGTGATTGGGATGGCGACGGAATCACGGTGGGATTGACGGGGCTTCCCATGAACAGTGTGGAGGAGACGGAATCAATTCGCCGCGACGTCCTCTTTACCGTGGTAGTGGCAGCGATAGCGATTCTCCTGATTATTCTCATTGGGTTCCGGTCGATTCGTCGTGGAATCGTTGTCTTCATTCCGCTGCTCATGGCGGGGGTTTGGAATCTTGGAATCACGGCTGCGCTCATCGGATACCTCACCCTGTTGACATCGGGGTTCACGGCCATCTTGTTCGGCTTGGGGGTGGACTATGGAATCTTCCTTTCTGGGTTGATTCAGGAGGGAACGGGAAGCGGTTTGGGCAGAGAAGAGGCGCTCAAGAGGGCTTTGAAACGGGCGGGTCGAACGGTGGTTACCGCGGGACTCACTACGGCATCTGCTTTCTTCCTCATTGGCACCGTGGAGTTCAAAGGGTTTGCCGAGTTGGGCGTTGTGGCCGGGATCGGCGTGCTCATGGTGATTGTCTCCACCCTCTTTGTGTTGCCGGCAATGACCCTGGTGATTCCGTTGCCCCCCTCCAAAGTCACAAAGGTTGCGGCCGGCCGGGAACGTCGGGTGCGATTTGCTTGGGGAACCATCGTTTTGGCGACGCTTCTCTCGGTGGGAGCCGGCATCGGCGCCAGCCGTTTGGAGATGGACTTTGATGTGCAGAACATCATGCCCAAGGGGTCGCAGTCGGTGGAATTTGCTCGCAAGATGGCGGCAAACAGCGATTTCAAGGCGGAGCTCATCGCCATTCCGGTGGAGAACCTGGAAGAGTCCCGGCGGGTCTCAACGGCTTTGCGGCAGTTGCCGACGATTGCCCGGGTGCAAAGTGTTGACGAGTTGGTGCCAGAGTCTCAAGACAAGAAGCTGGCACTCCTGAAGCAGGATCAGGCAGCGCTCAAGTTGCTGGCCATTTCCGGGGAAGTGAAACATCCGGTGGATGCTCAGGGGTTCGACGAAGCGATGGAACCCCTGGTGGATGCCTTGTTGGACGGGCAGGACCAGGCCTTCTCGGCTGGACACAAGGAGCTTGTGGGGTCTTTGGAGAAGGTGTTGCAAAGGGTGGAAGCTCTTCGTGATACGGT
>CALFHQ010000303.1 GCA_937876385.1 uncultured Pseudomonadota bacterium | reverse complement strand
GGGGGGCGGTGGTGCCTGGACAGACCTGACTGCCCTGGGATAGGTGGTGGATTATGGGCCTCCCTGATCGATCACCAAAATAGGCAGTAAACCCCGTTTGCCCCTTTCGGGGCGCGGTGTTAAGCTCGGTTTGTCTAAAACTAGTTTGACACCAACGGGGTGAAACTCATGATGAATCAAGGCCTTCTCCCTTTCAAGTACGATTCGACGAAGAAGTCCGGATTGACGGCGCTGGCGGGTCTGCCGATGTTCTTTGAACTGGGGCATGCGCTGGGGCTTCTGGCGTCCATTGAGAAGCACGTTCGAGTGCGGTCGAACTCCCAGGGTTGGACGGATGTCGAGCATTTGATGGGCTTGGTGCTGCTGAATCTGGCGGGTGGAGAACACGTGGAAGACTTGGACCGGCTGGAAGCCGATGAGGGTCTGAGTCAGGTGATGTTGCGGTTGCGAAGTTCTCGTCAGGGTCGGAAGAAGGGTCGGGAGTTGCAGCGTCGGTGGCGCAAGGGTCAGATGCGAGCGTTTTCCTCCCGTTCCGCAGTTCGGCGGTACCTGAAGGAATTCCACGACCCCGCCCAGGAAGTGGAGCGACAAGCGGCTCTGGAAGCTGGCGTTCGGGCCTTCATTCCGACCCCCAACGAGGCACTACGAGGACTGGGTCGAGTCTGTGCGGACCTGGTGGCTCGGGTGCAACGGCACCACCGGGTGACCACGGCGACGTTGGACCAGGATGCGACCCTGGCGATGTGCAACAAGAAGGAGGCACTGTATTGTTACAAGGGGCCCAAAGCCTACCAACCGTTCAACACGTGGTGGGCGGAGCAGCAACTGATGTTGCACACCGAGTTTCGGGATGGGAATGTTCCCGCGGGACATGAGCAACTGCGGTGTCTGCAAGAGGCCTTAGCGTGTTTGCCCGAAGGCGTTGAGAAGGTCTTTCTCCGGTCCGACACGGCCGGGTATCAGCATGAATTGATGCGCTACTGCGCGGAGGGGAAGCACCCCCGGTTCGAGGTCATCGAGTTCTGCATCGGCAGCGATGTGAGTCGAGAATTCAAAGCGGCAGTTCAAACCGTGAGAAAGGAGGACTGGCACCGTCTCCATCGCATCGACGAGTCGGGCCAGCGAGTGGCGACGAATCAGGAATGGGCGGAAGTGTGCTTCGTGCCCTCTGATGACCGACGTCCCAAAGATGCGGTTCCCTACCGATACCTGGCCATTCGAGAACCGATGAGTGATCCGGAACTCCCGGGGATGGAAAAGAAGGATGCCGAATTGCCTTTTCCGACCATGCATTTCGGTGCGGCCAGGAAACGATACAAGCTGTTTGGAATGGTCACCAACCGCACCCAATCGGCCGAAGAACTCATTGGGTGGCATCGGGAACGATGCGGCAAGAGCGAAGAAGTCCACGAAATCCTCAAGAGTGACCTGGCCGGTGGAGTGCTTCCTTCCGGCGACTTCGGCGCTAACGCAGCCTGGTGGTGGGTCACGGTCCTCTCGTTCAATCTGCTCATGGCGATGAAACGGCTCGCACTTCCCAAGGAATGGCTCCCCCGACGGCTGAAATCCATTCGGTTCCATTTGATTGCCTTGCCAGGACAGGTCGTCCGGCACGCTCGACAACTCGTCATCCAACTGGGCGGCAGTGCGACCAGCGGTCATCTTCTCATCCTTGCCCGAAAAGCGATTGCCAGCTTGCTCCCAGCCCCCGCCACCTGACAGGGTCTCACCCCCTCTGTGTGGTCGAGTTTTCCGCCTCAGAACAAGGGACGAGTGTGCCCGGAAAACCCCAACGGGCCCTCTCGAACAGGATTCGTCTGGTTTGCCGAGCCAATTGGAGGGTCCGGAAGACGAAAATCGCCATTTGGGGGCAGTTGTGCCCGGACCGCCCCGATTGTCCTGGGATAGGCGGTGGATTATGGGCCACCATCGCCCTTGTTTCGCACCCGCTGCTGAGCTATCCTCG
>CALFHQ010000302.1 GCA_937876385.1 uncultured Pseudomonadota bacterium | reverse complement strand
GAAACACTCCCCCGGAGGACTGATGCGAGTTGTCTTCATGGGCACACCCGATTTCGCCGTCGTGGACCTGGAACGGTTGGTAGATGCAGGACACGAAATCCTCGCCGTATTCTGCCAGCCCGACAAACCCAAAGGGCGCAGTCACACACCGGCACCTCCCCCAGTCAAGGTGTGCGCAACCTGCCATCACCTCGAAATCAAGCAACCCAGAATACTCGGAAAGAAAACCCGAGATGCCCTGGAAGCACTCAAACCCGACATCATCATCGTCAGCGCCTACGGCAAACTCCTCCCTCCCTCCATTCTCAACCTGCCCCCCTACGGCTGCATCAACGTCCACGCATCTCTTCTGCCCAAATACCGCGGAGCAGCACCCATCCAGTGGGCCATCGCAAATGGAGAAACTGAAACCGGAATCACCCTCATGCAACTCGACGAGGGGCTTGATACTGGAGATACCCTCGACCAAGTCGTCGTCAACATCGAGGAAGACGACACCGCTGAGTCCCTCCACGATCGCCTGGCGGAAGAAGGAGCTACCCTTCTCGTCAAGTCCCTCCCCAAAATTGAACGAAGGGAACTCCAGCCAACCCCGCAAGACGGCCAGAAGGCTACCCTCGCCCCCATCCTCCATCGAGACCACGGGCTCCTGGACTGGAGCTGGCCTGCCAAAGAGATCCACAACCGAGTGCGAGGGTTCCATCCATGGCCGGGGACTTACTCCTTCTTCAACGGAAAAGTGCTGAAGATCTTCCCTCACACAACCGTCCTGGACAACCACCCCGATTCCAAGCCCGGCACCATCCTGGACATCAGCAAAGAAGGCATTACGGTCTCGTGCGGCCAGGGCTCCCTTGTCGTCGAAATGGTGCAGTTGGCCGGCAAGCGACGCATGAACGCCTTCGACTTCGCCAACGGCGCACGCATCGAAACCGGAGCCACACTGGGCACCGCTCCAACACTCTGATTCAAGCTTCGATTTGAGGGGATTGGGGAGGGAAACTCCGCAAAAGAACCTACATGCGGTCAAGAACCCGATCGATGCGGGCGATGACTTCGTGAGCTTGCGCAACGGTGGGAACCGTAATGCGCACGAAATGCTCCATCCGAGGAAGGGTGCTTCGGTCCCGAATATACACCCCTTCGTCCTCCAGCAATCGGCAGAAGCGACTGGGGTTTGGAACCTCCAGCAGAACATAGTTGGCTGGAGTCGTGACAATTCGATATCCACGCCGAGTCATCTCACTGCGCAGCAACACTTTCGCTTCGGTCACTTCCTCTACCAGATTGTCGTAGTAATCCGGGTCCGACAGGCAAGCCATCGCTGCAATCTGCCCCAAACGGTTCACGCTCTTCGGGTTGAACAATTTCTTCAACTCCGTCATCACCGGAACCGAGGTGCAAAGATAGCCCATCCGAAGACCGGCGATCCCAAAACACTTCGAGAAGGTCCGAGTCACAACCAGGTTGTCGTATTCGCCAACAAGGTGCACCACACTCTTGCCATGGAACTCGTAGTAGGCCTCATCCACAATGAACAGAGTCTGCGGATGGCTCTCCAGCAGCGCTGCAACGTCATCCGACTCGTAAACAACACCCGTCGGGTTGTTGGGATTGACCAGATACACAAGGCGCGTGTCCGGCGTGATGGCGGCGTCCAGACGCTCGATGTCCGAATCAAACAACTCAGAGGAGTGGAACTGCACCATCTGAGAACCGCGGGCCTGAACATACACAAAGAAGTGAGTGTAAGTGGGCACCGGCACCAGAACACGGTCATCGGGACCCAAGTAGGCCTTGCAGACCAGCTCCAACGCATCATCAGAACCATTGGTCACAAGGATATTCTCGGCATCCAGATTCACGTACTCGGTCAAAGCCTCGGCGAGACTCGTGCTCCCCAACTCAGGGTACCAATTCAGATGGTTCGAGTAGCTCAGAAAGCGAACAATCGCCTGGTACACTTTCGGGGACGGAGGAATCGTAGACTCATTCCAATCCAACTTGTAGGAAACCTGCTTCGGATTCTCCCAGATTCGCATGAGCGAAGAGACGGGCTTGTATGGCGACAGAGAATCCAAGTATTTTACGGAGCTCGGGCCATGAGTCCTGGACTCGTTTCCTGACGCTTCGTGATGTTGTTCACCGATTCGGCGTTCCATCGGTATCCTCCCGTGGAGAGCGGAGACTGCCAATTCCGTCACCCTTTGTCAAACGAATTCTGAGCAAAAGGGTAGCAGGCCCGCGGGAAGTTGCAATAAATGTACCATGGAGACCGAAAACCCGTCACAACCTCAGTCATCGCCGCGACATTCATCCTGTCGACTTGGCGACAAAAAAGGCGAATCTCCACGTCCATAGCGGTGTAGCGCATTTCGATGAGACTTCCATGACGCCGCAAATTGCGATCCGACAACCGGCTGCTCTCCCAACCCTGCCAGCCAAGTTGCCCTCCAAACCCCCAAAGTGTCAACTTTTGAACACTCCCCCCCGCAAAAGGGTGTTGAGATTTTGACACCCCACCTCAGGCAAGCAACCCCAACATGGCGCGAGTGCACGGCCAGACAAGCCCACACACACACTACCTTCCCACTCCAACACGACCTTGACAATTGCCTGTCGGTCGGCTAAAAGGGGGTGCTCTCAAAGGGGGAGCACTCTGGAATCGAGACACGTGAAACCGCAAACAACAGTTGTTTGAATCCAAATGGAGGAAAAGATGCGTTTTACAAACCTGCTGGTCGCAATCCTGGTGAGCTTCGGCCTCGTGATGGGCGGATGCTCCAAGAAGGAAGAGAAGAAGGACGAGAAGAAGACCGAGAAGACGGTCGAGAAGAAGAAGGCCGACGAGAAGAAGGTCGACGAGAAAAAGGCCGACGAAGCCAAGACCGACGAAGCCAAGACCGAAGAAGTAGCCAAAGAAGAGGCCAAGACCGAAGAAGTAGCCAAAGAAGAAGCCAAGACCGAAGAAGTAGCCAAGGCCACCGGCGACATGGGCCCCAAAGAAACCATGGAATTCGCCATCAACGCCATCAAGAACAAGAAGTTCGCCGACATCGCCACGATGCTGCCCCCCTCCTATGTGGCTGACATCGACACCGTCGTCCAGGCCTTCGCCAACTCCATGGACGCCGAGCTCTTCGCCGAAGCCATCACCTTCGCTGACCGCGTTGTGAAGATTGCCGAAGCGCAGAAGCCCGTAATCGCTGACCTCGCCACTCAGATGGGCGTCCCCCTTCCCAAAGACGACATCGTGAAAATCATCGACGGTCTGGCCCAGACCTGGGGCATGATCAACGCTGCCGGACTGACTAAACTCGAAACCTTGAAGACCTTCAAGACCGAGAAGTTCATCGCCGAAAGCCTCCCCAAGATGATTGACCACATGGTGAAGGTTGCCAACGACACCAGTTCCAAGCAGCTCTTCGACCAGGGCCTCATGGTCCTCGCCATGGCTTCTGTCACTGTAAAGGAAGAAGCTGAAGATACCGCCGTTGTCGTCATCGACGTTGCCGGCGACAAAGAAGAAGTGAAGCTCGTCAAAGTCGAGGGCAAGTGGGTTCCCGAAGATATGGCCAAAGAGTGGAAAAAGGGAATCGAAGAAGCCAAGGCTGGCATCGTCGAGATGAAGGCCGAACTCGAAAAGGGCAAAGTGGAAATGATGGCACAGATCAAACAGGCCTCCGTCATCCTCGACCAGATTGAGAAAACCGGCGACCTTCGAGCCGTTCTCGGTGGCATGGGCCTCATCCCCGGTGGTGCTGCCCCCGCCGGCGTCGAAATGAAGATGGAAGAGAAGAATGCCGAGCCCGTGGACGAAGAAGCCGCCCCTGTCGCTGAAGAAGCTGCTCCCACAGCCGAAGAAGCTGCCCCGGCCGCCGAAGAAGCTGCTCCCACAGCCGAAGAAGCCGCTCCTGCAGCCGAATAGTCCCCCCTTTTTCGTGGGGCGAGCCGACCCCGTCTCGCCCACCATTCCCCCAAGAACAAATATGTTCCCCCCCCATAGAACCTGATGAAGTATCCTTCGTAGACGTGCGGCCTGTTTGCCAGTGGAACCCAAGTCACGAAGGAGGACTCCATGACCACAAAGACTCTGCTATTGGTAGCGCTTTTCTCGCTGCTTCCCATGCGCTGCGTATCCGGTGAAACACATCAAAATACAGAACAAGACCAGATTTCAGCGGCACCCCAACCCGACCCCACGCCGCTGATGGTCCCCGATGGCTCTTCAGGCCGCCCCGACCTGAAGAGCCCGGGGACCACCCCTGACGCCTCTGTACAAACCAACGCCGGTGGCGCAGCCACTGCCGCGGACGTCAAGGGACGAGGCGAAGTCGCCGAGGCTCGGCAGGTGGAAGAGGTTGGACCCGAGAAGAACCCGGACAAAGTGTTCTTTCGCCGGCTCCAGCATGCCGATGCCGTTGAAATCGACGAGCCCGACAAGATTCCGGAAGGGCAGCTTCGAATCCAAACTGACGACGGCAAAATCCTCGCCCTCCCGCTCGCACATACCTCCGTTGAAGCCGAAGTCTCCGGGCTCATCGGGCGCGTCTGGGTAACCCAATACTTCACAAACCCCTACGACCACCCCATCGAAGCCGTCTACGTATTCCCACTTCCTCAGGAAAGCGCCGTGGATGACATGGAGATGCACATCGGTGAGCGTGTTATCCGTGGGATCATGAAGGAAAGGGGAGAGGCCAAACGAATCTATGAAGCTGCCAAGAACGCTGGCAAAACCGCCAGCCTGTTGGAGCAGGAACGCCCCAACATCTTCACCCAATCCATCGCAAACATCCTCCCCGGAGACCAGATCAAGATCCGCATCCGCTACG
>CALFHQ010000301.1 GCA_937876385.1 uncultured Pseudomonadota bacterium | reverse complement strand
GCCAGTTGGAAGCCTCGGTAGACCTCGGTCTCGGCTCCATGATAGACCCGTTCCACCACCCGGTAGCCGGGGAGATCCTCGTCGGAAAGCCGAGTCCGCCGGGTCATCCCGTCGTCTGGCCCCCCGTCGTCGTCGAGGGTGGGCGTCGGCGGAAGCCTGCCCTCGGCACCCCAAGATCCGAACTTCCTGTCCTTCACTGGTTGCCCCCGTGAAACACTGACGTTCAATCGGTTTGATGGACACTGCGACTATGCCGCATTCGCTGGTTCTTGTCTATGATGCCTCTCGAAGGCCGGATTCAATTTTGAGGAATGAGATGTCGAAGGGTCAGTTGGAATTCCCAATCTTGAGGGAAGCGGTGCCCACCGAATCGCTGGTGCCGTCGTGGGCATATACGGTCACGTGATAGGTTCCAACAGGCGTTGAGTCGGGAATGTCCAGCGCACCAGAGAAGGCCGAATCCACGATTTCCACTTCCGTTTCAGCCACCGTGTGGTCCATGGCCTTGTACCAGTTCTCCTGCACCGTTTGCTGGCTCTCTGAGGCATACGGATCGGTCACAGACGTGAGACTGTGCAGGAGCCTTGCCCGCTCGCACACAATCTTCACGGTGGCTGTTCCACTGTCGAGATCCTGGACACTGCCCGAGAAATCCACCCTCCCCCCTTACACACCGTCGTCAATCGCAATCTCTGTTGTCACCGGCGGCATTCGCATCAAAATCGCCGGGTCCCCCAGCAGGTTGTAGGCATACTGCTGGTCGATAAGGGTCGCTTCCTCCTCCCATTCCTCCATGAACAGCAGCGCCATCTCGGCGATGAACTGTCGGTCTTCGTTGTCATTGTACATCGTGAGCCATTTTGATTGCCGAATCGCCTCCCCGAAGGTCTCTGGAGACTCCGTGAAGACGTAGGCTTCCATTTCCATGGTCTGGATATGGTTTGAATAGGGGTGTGTGACATCCTGAGAGACCAGGAACGCCATGGGAGAACCCGACCGCTTCATGACGATTTCAGGGTCGCTGTCCGAGGAGCCCAGGTAGTCCCCCGTTGTGCAAGCGAAGAACGCACACATGGGGTAGCGGTGCTGCACCACAACGTCTTCAAGAGACGGGACGTTGAATTCCCCCCCGCCGTGTCCCATGTAGGTGGCCATCACCGACCCCATGGTGAGGAGGTCGAGGACCTTCTCTTCCATGGGAGCATAGAAGTAAGGGGAGGACGACACGGCATACGTGAAGAGCATCTCCCAATTGTAGGGAATGCTCTCAAGACCCTGTTGTGCGATGGTCTCGATGGCGGAGTCGATTCCGCCGCCAAACCCGGGGTCCCCGGCGTATACCGTGAACCGGTTGTTCCAAGGACCTACTTCATATTCCGTCTCGTGCTCGATGACCTTGTCCAGAACAACCATCCCCTCCTCCACCGTATGCACGGGAATTCGGCCAACATCGAGATCCGGCACGTGGTCGCCGTCCATGTCCGCATAAAAGTTGTCCGAGTAACACTGCTGCCACAACCCCGGCCAGAACCCCGAGGGCACCATCCCCTGCTGTGCCGAACCTTCGTACACCGCATCCGACAAGATCAACAGATAGAACGGACGCTCGAAATCCCGTTGCTCGTAGAACCCCCGCACCCACTCTTGCACAATCCCCACAGCCACTTCATCGTTCAATGCAGGCTCGTCCGGTGCAACAAGAGACGCAAAGGACTCCACATGCACCACATGCCCCGATTCAGTGCGATAGTCTCCCCAAGCGGAAGCCAACTCCTCCAACCCATCGCCATAAAGAACCAGATAGTCGACCTCCGGGGGGCTTGTGACCTCAACTTCCATCGAATCTGCGAATCCGTCCTGTTGGACCTCAAGATCCTCCAAATCGACCTTCGTATCCTCCAACGGGGTCAGCTCGTCCTGCAAGTCTTCCACAGCATCTGGGAGACTGGTGCCACCCGAGTCAATGTCATCGGTGACAACGTCGACGACAGTATCGCTTCCACTGTTCTCGCTCCGGTCGTCACCGCCGCAACTCACCACATAGAGCAAATACCCAACCAGGGCAAACCGTCCTCGCATTCCTGCCACC
>CALFHQ010000300.1 GCA_937876385.1 uncultured Pseudomonadota bacterium | reverse complement strand
ATGGCGTGGGCCATGGTGAAGGTCTTGCCGGAGCCCGTGACTCCCAGGAGGATCTGGGTTCGATTCTCGGCTGAGATGGATTCCACGAGCTTGGAGATCGCTTTGGGTTGATCCCCCGTCGGTTGGAAGGAGGAGTTGATGCGGAATTGGGTCATGCCGGGGTCCAGAATCAGCCGACGACTCGGTTGCGTCCGCCGTCCTTGGCTTTGTAGAGGTTGACGTCGGCCACCTTGATGAGGTCGGTGACGCTGGTCACTTCGTCCGTGATGGCGCCCACGCCGACACTGATGGTGACATTGATGGGATGGTTCTCGAACTCGAAATCGTACTTCTCGACCAGTTCCCTGAGAATCTCACCAAACTGAATGGCGGTTTCCAGGTCCGACTCGGGGAGCACCACAACGAACTCCTCCCCACCGTACCGGGCAAACATCTCTTCCTTTCGGATTCTCTTCTTCAACAAAGTCGCCAATTCCTTGAGCACGTAGTCGCCGCTCAAGTGACCGAAGGTGTCATTGACCAACTTGAAGTGATCCAGATCGAACATCAGCACCGTGAGCTCTCGACCGTATCGCTTGGCCCTCGAAAACTCCTTCTCCAGGTGGTCGCTGAAGAAGCGCTTGTTGGGAATCTGTGTCAGACCATCGTGAATGGTCATGTTGTAGATTTCTTCGTGATACAGGGACTCGATGTTGGCCCCGGAGAGGTACTTGAAGATGGTGTCCCCCACCTTCACGAGGTCTCCGTTGCCCAAAACAGCAGACCGGACCTGGATGTCATTCAGGTAAGAGCCGTTGGTGCTGTCCATATCCCGCACAAGGCGCCCCTGATCGGACAACTCAATCACAGCATGACGCCTGGAGACGCTGTCGGAATCCAGTACGATGGTGTTCTTGGGATCTCTGCCGATGGTCACAATGGGATCGTACAGGTCGTACTTTCGCCCCAAGTGCTTGCCGTAGATCTGTATCAAACAGTCCGCCCCTTCAATGTTGCCGGAGATATTGTGGACTGAAGTTACGCGGGTGGTTTCGTCTCCGCTTGTCACGGTTTTCCTCGTCTCAAAAGATGATATCGGTTCGACAATAAGTGAAAACGCGGGTGAAATCAACTCTCTTGCAGGGAATGTTCCGTCGAAGAGGATTCCCCCGGCCTAAGCCCGGGGATGATGGTCCCGGTAGCTTCGATGCAGGGCCTCTCGATCGAAGTGAGTGTAGATCTCTGTTGTGGAGATGCTGGAGTGGCCCAACAACATCTGGACGATTCGCAAATCCGCCCCGTTGAGCAGCAGATGGGTAGCAAAGCAATGCCTGAGGACGTGGGGATGAACGTCGTCCACGATGTTGGCCTGGTCTGCATACTTGCGAACCAATTTCCATACCCCCTGTCTTGTAAGCCCCTTGCCACGCCGACTGACGAACACCACCGTGCGGGCCTCGGGGTATCGAACGGTAGCAGACTGCAACAGTCGGCCTCGAACCCGAGCCAGATAGAATTCCAACCAGTCCACGGCTTCCTGCGCCACCGGAATCAGTCGCTCCTTTTGCCCCTTTCCAGTGACCCGCACGAAGCGCTCCCCAAGATAGATGTTGTCCAGGCGAAGGTGGCACAACTCGCTGACACGCATGCCCGTGGCGTACAGAAGCTCCAGAATGGCTCGGTCTCTCACTCCTTCGAGGTTTTCGTCCCCAGATGTTGCGCCGACATCGGGAGCCTCCAGCAGTCGAACAACCTCCTCCTCGGTCAGCACTGTGGGTAGATGAAAGGGAAGACGGACTGGATCGATCTGGTCGGTGGGGTTCTCCTTCACCGTCTCCTCACCCAGCAGATACAAGTAGAACCGACGGATGGAAGAGAGCTGCCTGGCTCGTGATCGAGAGGTAATGGACTGCTCGGCACGCTGCTCCAGGAACGCGTTGACATCCTCTCGGCGACAATCTCGAGCCGGGCGGCCGCGCTCATGGGCCAGGAAGCTCAGAAACTGCACAAGATCGGATTCGTAGGCAACCACCGTCAGCGGGGACAGGTTTCGCTCGAACCTCAAAGCCCACAAGAAGGCATCCAGGTACTCCTGACTGCGTTGTGGAATGGCCGATTCCGGCGCCATAGAACCTCCGGGATTCTCCGTCGTAAAGTGCGGCCCCGATTGTACCCCTGGCGGGTCCGCCCC
>CALFHQ010000299.1 GCA_937876385.1 uncultured Pseudomonadota bacterium | reverse complement strand
CGGGCCGAACGGGTGTTGTACCTGGACTCCGGGGATGTGTTTCAAGGAGCCCCCATTTTTAACGTTTTTCGAGGCGAGGCGGGCTTTCGAGCCATGAGCTACCTCAACCCCGATGCCATGGTCGTTGGAAACCACGAATTCGATACTGGACTGACCAACCTCATCGTCCAGGCCAAGCGTTGGATCACCTTCCCCTTTCTGGCAGCGAACTACTACTTCATGCCTGACAACGAGCTGGGGCGCATCGTCAAGCCCTACACCATTGTCAACGCCGACGGGATCAAAGTGGCCCTCATCGGGGTGGGTGACTTCTCCTCCCTGTCGTCCCTCACCGACATCGGGAACAGCCTCAAGATGCTTCCCTACAACAACGAAGAAGTGATTCAGGATACCGTGGACTCGCTGCGACCGCTGGTAGATCTCGTGGTGCTCGTTTCCCACGCGGGGCTGGGCAACGACCAGGAACTTATCGAAGCCACCACCGGCGTTGACTTGGTCTTTGGGGGGCACCTCCACATCGTCTTGAACCCTCCAAAAGTGCTGAAGAACAAGGACGGAGAGGAAGTAATCCTGGTGCACTCTGGAGCCTTCGCCAAGTACGTCGGACGACTGGATGTCGTCGCCAAGCGAGACGAAAACGGGCGACTGCGGATAGCTTCCCACGTCTACAAGTTGTTCCCCGTGGACAAGAACGTCAAAGAAGATCCCAAGATGGCTCAGTTGATGGAGGATTACAGCCTGAAGCTGAATCAGACCATCGACTTGACCTCGGTGTACGGATACAGCGCCAAGCTCCTCACCAAGTACGGCACCGACGGAGGCGATTCGGCCCTGGGAAACCTCGTGGCTGAGGCAATTCGTCGGTACGCTCGAGTGGACGTCGGATTTACCAATACTCTGGGGGTTCGGGCCAACATGTACCCCGGTCCGATCACCCTGGACGACCTCTACAACATCTTCCCCTTCGACAACTCCGTGACCCTCATGTACATGTCGGGAACGGACCTTCGAGAGATGCTCGATTACGTCGCCCGGCGTTCCTCTGGCCGAGGATGCGTCAGTCAACTCCAAGTGGCCGGAATCGAGTTCGTTATGAACTGCAACGCCAATCCTCCTCCCTACTATATGGAATGCCACGACTGTGGCCATGTGGACGATGACGGAACCTTTGTAGAAACCAACTGGGAAGGATGTCTCCAACGGTGCCAGAAGAGCTGCGCTCCCAACGACCGTGCCTGTATCGCCAACTGCACCGACGTCGGCTTCAAAGAGTGCATCTTGAGCCGCTCAGAAAAGATCGAGGACTCCCTCTGCCTGGCCCAGTGTCTCCCCTTGGGAAGCCAGAGCTTCAAGTTCGATGCCATGCGACAGTGCCTCATGGACTGTTTCCCCCGGGCCGAATCCATCTCCTTCACCGATTGCCCGGACCCCATGGCGGTAGACGACCTCGACGAGTGCAACCGTTGGCCCATGGTTGAAAAGCAGATGTACGAAGTGGCAACCAACGACTACATCGCTCAGGGTGGCTCAGGCTTCTACATGCTCAAGAGCAACAACACCCAGAATGACACCGGCCTGGCGCTGCGTGATGCCGTTCAGGAAGTCATCTTGACCTCCGATGATTGCCTTCGGTACTGCGAAGACCGTGACGGAGACCGGCGCCTGTCGACCTGCTCTGTGTACCAGGGCTGCCTGGAGAAAGTGGGCGAATTCTACGCTGGATTTTGCGACAAGATAGACAAAACCGGCGGCTCCGAGATGACCGGTGAGTTGCGTGGCTGTGCCGTGGATACCGCCGCTTGTTACCGGGAAAGTGATTGCTATTTCCCCGAGTTCGACTGCGCCGACGGCTCTTGCAAGGTGTGCGGCTCATCCGCGGAGTGCCTGGTGGACG
>CALFHQ010000298.1 GCA_937876385.1 uncultured Pseudomonadota bacterium | reverse complement strand
GTTGAACGGAACGCAGAGATGGCCAGCACCAACATTCCGTCCTTGTAGCGATGGCCGGCCTGGAAGAAGAGGCCCCCATCTCGAATACGAATCGTCGTCTTCAACTCCTTTATCTGCATCTTGATCTTGATGAATTCTCCCTGCATACCAACAAAGCGCAGCTTCAAGGTGCTGCCGTCGGGCAACGGAATCTCACCGTCACCGTCCCGCTCCACCTTCACCGCCCGATCACTGAGCAACCGGAACGAGCTGTAGCGATTCCCGAAACTCTGTGAGAGGTACTTCGCCACTCCCCTGGGAATCTGCGGGTCCACACGGGCCCCCTTCTTGGTAGCAAGCAGCACCCGCACCTTAAACCGCACCTGTTCGGCGCTGGCCTCTTTGGCCGGACAGGCAAAGCTCAATGCGAGCATAGCGATCAACATGACTCTCATATCCGATTGTCCTCCTCATCGCTGCCATCCCCTGAATCTTCCGGGAAATGCCAGACAACTGCCGGAGCATCCCCTTCAGGGTCAACATCGATGACCACGATACCTGAGTCGACCTGGTAGTCGACGATGTACGCTTCGTTCTTGTGGAAGGGACGCTCTTCGTGGGCCGGACGCCGGGGAAGGTCCTTGTGAGCGGCGAGAACCGTTTCGTCGACCTTGCTCCCTTCCCCTGTTTCGGTCTGCACCGCCTCCTCCTGAGCCACCTGGCTACCGCCCTTGCCGCCTGCCCCGTCGTCTCCGTTGGGGCTCGACATCGCGATGAGCACCCCAGCGACAACAGCGACCACCAACGTCGCTGCGACGCCAATGGGAGCCAGGGGGGAAGCCAACTCGAGGCGGTACTTCTCCACCCAATCCTTGATCCGAACCCACAACCCCTCGGGTTGTTCCGCAATCTTCTTCATGACTCCGGGAAGGATTTCGTCTAGATCGGCGGTCCTTGCCTGCTCCAGATACACCTCCCGCACCAACACTCGCAGCTTGGAGAGCCGCTCCAACTCCTCCCGATAGTCCTGGCAATCGGAGAGTTTCTGCTTGATTTCTTCGTGTTCTCGAGGGGTCAACTCACCATCCAGGTACCGCTCGAGCTGCATTTTGATGCTTTCACAAATCCTGGTTTCACTCATGACTCACCTCACTACGAATTGGCCCGCAAATACGGTGCGAGACGTTTCTGCATCTTCTTGCGTGCGTGGTGCAGTCGCGACATGACCGTCCCGATGGAAATCCCCAGGGTGTCCGCTATCTCCTGGTAAGCCAGCCCCTCCAATTCTCGAAGGATGAGGATCTCCCGATGCTTCGGGGGAAGCTTGTCCATCGCTTCGCGAATCTGCTGGGCCAACTCTTCCTTGAGAAGGCGTCCTGTGGGAGTCTCCCGGGATGCACTGGAAACCACCGGAAAAATCTGCTCTTCCCGAGCCGACGCATTTCGCAGGCCATCGTTGAACTCTGAGGTTCTGACCTTTCGGCGCCGGTAGTAGTCGATGCAGAGATTCCGGGTGATTCGGTACAACCATGTGTAGAAAGATGAGGTGCCTTCGAAGTTCTTCAGGTGCTTGTACACCCGAAGGAAGACCTCCTGGGTCAACTCCTTGGCATCTTGATGGTTACTGACCATTCCATAGACCATCATGTACACCTTCCGCTGGTACTTCAGCACCAGCTCTGTGAAGGCCTTCTCATCTCCCGCCTGGTAGCGATCCACCAGGATCTGGTCGTCCGCATGCACCGTTTGGACACTCGCAGTGGTGACGTTCAATTTCTCAACCCTATTCAACCTTTCGGGAGTCTAACCCGAACAGAGAAGGGTTGCAACACGCACGCATTCAAAGCGCGACTTCCTATGGACGGGGGTCACGGGGGTTTCATTCACAAAGTCTTCGGTACAATTGAACCGGCAGTTCAGGAACGCCTTGCGGGGGCAGCGGGGAATTGTGCTTGACTTTTGGCTTTTCATTTCCTACTAAGTTAGTAGACTTTAGGTAGAATGAAATTTTGAACCGCCCCGCTTGGAGACGAGACCATGACAGAGAAGCGAGTCAAACGACCGAAGATTGCAAACGACATCACCGAACTCATTGGAAACACTCCCCTGGTGCGACTCGATCGACTTGCTCGGGGCAAGCCCGCTCGCATTCTGGCCAAGCTTGAGATGTTTAACCCGGGTTCCAGCGTGAAGGACCGTATCGGGCTGGCCATGATTGCCCAGGCAGAGAAGGAAGGGCGATTGCAGCCTGGGATGACTCTCGTGGAACCCACCAGCGGAAACACGGGAATAGCGCTCGCCATGGTAGCTGCAGTGAAGGGCTACCGAGCCATCCTCGTCATGCCCGAAACAGTCAGTATCGAGCGACGCAAACTTCTGAACATCTTTGGCGCCGAGCTGGTGTTGACGGCTGGTGGCGACGGAATGAAGGGCGCCATCGCAAAGGCCCAGGAGTTGCTGGCGAACAATCCGGAGTATTTCATGCCCCAGCAGTTTCAGAATCCTGCCAATCCTGGGATTCACGAAGCAACCACGGCCCTTGAGATTTTCGACGACACCGACGGCCTGGTCGACATTCTGGTCGGCGGGGTAGGAACAGGGGGCACAATCACTGGAACCGGTCGCAAATTGAAGAAACTCAAGAGTTCCATTCGGGTCGTCGCCGTGGAACCGACGGATTCCGCTGTGCTCTCCGGAAACAGACCTGGTGCGCACAAGATCCAGGGCATCGGCGCCGGGTTCGTCCCCGACGTCTTCGACCGTTCGGTGGTCGAAGAGGTGTTGACTGTGTCCGATGAGGATTCCGGAGTCATGGCC
>CALFHQ010000297.1 GCA_937876385.1 uncultured Pseudomonadota bacterium | reverse complement strand
AGGTGGACCGTTGGGCCTCTGCGGGCGCCTCGATGGTCAAACACCACCCCAGATTTCCCCACGTCATCGTGGAAATCGAGACGGCCAGAGGGTGCGAGCGGGACGTCCACTGCACCTTCTGCACCGAAGGAATGCTCCACGGCATCCATTTCCGAGAAGCCACCGGAATCCTCAACGAAATCGCAGCCCTGGCTGGGGAAGGAACCACGGCCTTCCGCATTGGAAAACAACCCAACCTCTTCGCATGGCCGGGTAGAAGAAACACCGCAGGAGTCACCATCCCCGACCCCAAGGCCATTCACGACCTCTTCTCTGGCATCGCCGACATCGTCCCGAACCTGAACACCCTCCACATCGACAACGTCAACCCCGGATTCATCGCGGCAAACCCCGGCCCTTCCCTCGAAATTGCGGAAACCATCGCCCGCTTCAACACCCCCGGGGATGTCGCTGCGTTTGGAGTCGAAAGTGTCGATCCCATTGTGATCGCTCAAAACAACCTCAAAAGTGATGAGACTCAGGCCCTTCAAGCCGTGGAAATCATTAATCGAGCCGGCGCACATCGAGACGGACACTCCCTCCCGAAACTCCTCCCCGGCATCAATCTCCTCTTTGGACTCCCCGGCGAATCAGCCCGAACCTACGAGGCCAATTGGGACTTCCTGAATCGAGTCGCCGACAAAGGACTCCTCCTGCGCCGAATCAACATCCGACAGGTCATGGCCTTTCCCGGCACCCCCCTCTACCGGATACTGGACGGGAAATCCCCTCGCATCAACAAGGTACGATTCAAGCGCTTCAAACAACGAGTCCAGGAGCAAATCGAAGGCCCCATGCTCCAGTCCGTCGCCCCCGTCGGGACGATCCTTCGACGAGTAGTCCTCGAATATCGCCAACAAGGGGTCACCTTCGGCCGACAGCTCGCCTCCTACCCCCTCCTCGTGGGATTCCCCATGGATCTTCCATTGGGCACCGTCTGTGACGCCGTGGTGGTGGATCACGGGTTCCGCTCCATCACGGCCCTCCCCTTCCCAGTCCCCATCAACGAACTGGGACGGCGCGCCCTCGCCTCCATCCCCGGAATCGGCATTCCCAGAGCTCAACGCATCCTCCAGCACGGACCCTACCAATCCCTTCCCCAATTCCTCGCTGCACTTGACGACCCCACCATCCTGGAACCCATCCAAAGCTGGTTCCAATTCCCCCAGACCTGACACCGCAGCGCCGGAAGGCAAGAACTTCCCGGGCACTTCGTCGTAACGGCGGTGTCCCTTCGTGGCCCACAACCACACGAGACCCCATTTTCTGGTGGAACGGAGAGCGTTTTTGTGATTCAGTCGAAAGAACAATCAGACAAGTCAGATGGAGCAAAACCCATGTCGAACAAACCCACACGCAATTTCTTTGCCCTCTTTGCCATGTTCCTCATCCTGGGCGCAGGCACCCTCGCATCACTCGATGCCAACGCCCGTCCCAAACCCGACCGGACCACGACAAAGCCCTTGCTCCACGTAATCAACTACCCCTACCAGATCACCGGAAAGGCAAAGACGAAGATTCACCTCACCCTCTTCCACACCAACATGCAACCGGCAGCAGGCGCCACCGTCACCGTTGACAAGAAGAAGGTCGGAGAAACCGATAAGCACGGGACCTTGATCTTTGACTTCGTGCCCGGTTCCGGAAAGGCCCACACCCTCAAAGCCACCCTCAAGAAGGGAAATATCACCTACTCCACCACCAAAACCTTCACAAGCAACGCCAGAACCGCCAGCTTCCGCTCTGACAACCTCTTCGTCTACACCGACCGAGGGGTCTACAAACCGGGAGACTCCATCCAGGTAAGACTGCTGGCGTGGGAACTCCTCGCAGACTACAAAGCCATCCCGGACGCCGACATCGACCTCCTCCTTCAAACCCCCGACGGGCGTATTCTCAACGGGCTCAAAGTGAAAACCGGTGCCTTTGGAACCGCGCACGCCACCCTCCCCCTCCCAACCGAAATGCCCGAAGGTCGAT
>CALFHQ010000296.1 GCA_937876385.1 uncultured Pseudomonadota bacterium | reverse complement strand
GACAAAGTCTTGCACGGAAGACGGTCAGTGCATCCCCACGCCGTGCGACTCCACCAAGGACTGCCCGGGTGCCCTGGTCTGCGAAAAGGATCAGGGAGTCTGCGTCGTCTGTGTCGGCGACGAAGACTGCCCCGATGGAGAGATTTGCGGGGCCGACCACGAGTGCCATCAGGAGATCCCCTGCCAATCGGACCTCGATTGCAAGAACAAGAACATGGTCTGCGACAAGGAGGCAGGCAAGTGCGTGGAGTGCCTCGGCTCCGAGGAGTGCCCGGAGGAGCAGTACTGCCTCGACACCTATTGCGTGGATGACGTTTGCACGGCCGGCGAGTCGCACTGTGACGGCCTGGATGTCGTGACCTGCAACGACGAAGGCAGTGCAGAGTCAGTCACCGAGACGTGTACGGACACCCAGTACTGCGAGGAGGGTGCGTGCCTCGACCTCGTATGCACCCCCGATGAGCAGTGGTGCGACAACGACGTTGCCAAGTTGTGTGCCAGCGACGGGAAAACCGTGGAATCTGAAACCGATTGCACTGCGAGTGAGCAGTTTTGTCTTGAAGGCAAGTGCGTGGAGTGTACTTGCATGCCGGGCCAGACCGCCTGCTACGACGACTTCACGGTATCGGAATGCGCCGACGACTGCCTCGGCCACATCGAAACACCGTGCGAGGCGGGGAAATCCTGCCTGAACGGCGATTGCATCGACTGGCTCTGCGAACCCGGGACTGACTTCTGCGACAGCGAGGTCTACAAGGTTTGCAGCAGCAACGGGCTGGACATCCAATACGAAGAGAACTGCGCCGTGTCCGACAAGTACTGCTCGGTCAACGGCTGTATTGATACGGTCTGTCCCCCCATGGAGAAGATTTGTCTCAACAACTCGCAGTACGGCTTGTGTGCTGCTGATGGAATGTCCTACCAGGAGTACAATTGCCCCGGTCAGCACTACTGTGACGGCGGAGAGTGCCTTCCGTGGGTCTGTACTCCCGGAGAAGCCTTCTGCGAGGACAACAAGGCTAGGGTCTGCGATGCGAAGGGCAGCGGAGTGCTCAACGAGATTGACTGCGGCGATAGTGTCTGTACGGCTGGAGAGTGCGTGAACTGCATCCCGCAGTGCTCGGGCAAGGACTGTGGAGAAGATGACTGCGGCGGGAGTTGCGGGACGTGCGGCGAGGACGAGACGTGCACGGACGGCATCTGCCAGCCCGACCAACTCGACTGCGACGGTGACGGAGAGCCCGAGTGCCCTGACCTGCCCGGCTACATTGTGTATTGCAACGAGCAAGAACACTGCGAGTACGCGGTCCCCGACGCCACGGGCTGGGAGAAGTGGAATGTCTGGATCTGGGTCCGCCCCGGCCAGTTTCCCATGGGCAGCCCGGAGGATGAGGAAGGGCACGAGCCCGACGAGGAACCAGTGCACGTTGTGACGTTCGCCGAGGGCTACTGGATCGGGAAGTACGAGGTGACGGTTGGTCAGTATGAGGCGTGCATGTCGGACAATCCGGAGGCATGCACTGCCCCTTGGATAAGTCCAATGGACTCGGATGCCCTGGGCTGGGGTGTCAACACGTCAGCCAATGGCCGCTCCGAGCATCCGCAGAACGGTTTGAACTGGTATCAGGCAGACGCGTTCTGCGCATGGGTCATCATGGGCGGCCGTTTGCCTTCCGAAGCGGAGTGGGAGTACGCAGCCTCAGGACCGAATCACCGCAAGTACCCGTGGGGAAACGCCCCAGAGCCGTTTTGCGTCCTCGATTTGGCCGTGTTCGATGAAGACGGCACCGGTGGTCGTCCATGGGGCTGTTCGGAGTGCATCGAAGAGGGCTGCAGCGGTACGAGTCCGGTTGGGTCTGCGCCTGAGGGCGAGTCATACGTGGGCGCGCTCGACATGGCGGGCAATGCCATGGAACTCTGTGCCGACAACTGGTTTCCCGACTACATCGGGGCTCCCGTCGATGGGTCGCCCCGAGTCGACGGGTCCGAGTCGGTCGTGGCACGCGGGGCGGCCTTCAGCAGCGGCAAGTACCTCATGCGGTGTTCCTGGCGCAGCAACAAATTTTATCGCAACCACTCTTATGTAATCGACGGGGCACGGTGCGCCTTATCCTCGCCTTGAGAAGCGCGTTCCCATGGCGCCCGGACACTCCCAGACCCGTCCAGTCCGTCTATCCAGGATGTCTGACGCGTGCCGGGTGCCGTGGACTACCCAGGCCCGGGGACAGTCTCCAGATCTTCTTCAGATTTCAGATTTCAGATTTGGGCACTTGACCTCGGCTCTTGAGTCCAGTATCCTCTCTCGTGTGAGACAGTATTCCAATGGAGGTGGCCATGGGCGCTAGCGTCGAGTTGTTACCGCTTACGACGATCGAGGGTGAAGGTGCTGACCCCCTGTATCAGGACGTGGGAGAAACCATTGACACGTCCCGGTATGAATCGGGCGTCGTGACTTCGAGGGTGCTCCAGGTAGAAACGGACACCCCGGGAACCTACGACCTCACGTTCACTGTGCAGGGCTCCGACGACGGAGAGAGTTGGAGCACAATCATGTCCTTTACCGCACCGGGGGAGGACACCAAGTACCTCAATCGCAGCCAGCAACCGGAACAGGGAGAGTACCTTTGGCGTTACGTGCGTTGGATTCTAACCCCTAGCGCCGGGACCACTGATTGGAAATTCTGCGGCCGCGTTACCGTCGTGCTGAAGTGAGCAAGGAGGAGTGAATATGGACCTCAGGAGACAGAATCGCAGGGTGGCGGGGGCACCGTGGCTGGGGCAGGGCCGCGTCGTAGCGCCCCGCCGAGAGTTCGCCGGTCCGGGTGGGGCAGCCCCGCTCACCGAGCCGCAACTCATCCGCTTCCAGCCGCTAGTCACGCTGATGGGAACTGCCAGTTCGTCGACCTGTGCGGAGTACGACCAAGCGATCCAGCACTTCGGGGCATGGTTCGACGGTGGCGGCGTGAGCGAGGTGCAGTTCAAGGTGGAACTTTTTCGACTGAACAACGCCGTGCTCTACCTGGAATCATCGCCGTTCATTGAGGAAGATCCGGCCCAGTGGGTGGAACTGACTCACTGGAACACCCCGCCGGCCGGGCACGCGATCTTCGTCGAAACCGCGGTTTCTAGTTCGGAGGAGTACGGCCTCCCATTCAGCCGCTACATCCGCTGGCGAGTGGCCGGGTCGTCCGACTGGGAGATCTGCTTTCGCATCAAGGCGCTGATCGGTGCGAGCTTCACGCAGTTCCGGGAGCAGCCGCGGGTGGTGTAGGCAACGGGTTGCGTACGGCCCCAATGACGGAGGAGATGAGGACATGGGAGAAACCATCTGTTTGCAGCCCTTGGCGACCTTCCGGGGCAAGCTCACGGCAGCCGGTTCCGCTCGTGAGAACAGCCTGAACCAGCCTGCTGCCGGGTGGGGGCAGACCGGGCGGCACCAGCACGCGACGTTTCACGTGCACATCCTTCGGCAGGAAGGCAGCGGTGCAAGCGCTCCGAAACTGCTCCTTGAGACAGGGGCGACGCCCTCGGGCCCTTGGTATCCCCTGGAGAGCTTCGAAAGGGGAGGCACGCCGCCACCGGATCCGCCGACCAACGCGGTCGTGGGTGCGTCGGTGGGTGCAACCGCGGGCACAGGCAAGATGCTCGAACGCTATTTTCGCTGGCGCATCGACGTCACCGCGCTTGCCGACACCGACACCTGGGCGATGTGCTTCGGCATCTGCGTGACGCTGCGGTAGGAGGTAACAAGATGGCACAGTTTCCACCGCCGGGATGGCGCTCTGGCTGGGAACCGGGAGACCCTATGTGCCCGGACAGACGGGACCGGTTCCAGTGGGATATTCCCCCCGACAAGTGGCCAGGAAAGGACTGGCCACCTAGCAAGGACTACAACCCGTTCGGGCCGGGCGGTGGTGGTTCTATTCCCGCGTTTCCAGGAGGCCTCACGTGCGGAGTCGACCCTGTTGTCTGTTCAGGTTGGATGGTGAAGACTCCCGAGAAGGCCATGGACTGCGCCTTTGCCATTCTGCACTACATGCTCCCGAAATTCAGCAACACGTTCTGGGGTTCAGTAGAGAGTCACTATCAATGGCTTGAAACCGGCCAGGGTTTCTGTTTCGGACCGGCCTTGACGACCAGCGGAGGTCCGGCCGGACTGTATGTGACAGTCTTCGTGAAGAACTACAAGTATGGACGCAAGGACGTTCCACTATGCATTGAGAGCAGGCAGGTGATCTTCGTCGGAGGCGCCGAGTTGAAGGAATGCCTCGACAAGTACAAGAGCCTGGTTGGTCTGGCCATGCAGATGTGGGGCGTTTCGGAGGGAGAGAAGGCCCCCACGGATTACTTGTGGTGGCTCAATCAGAATGCAGCTTGTGAACCTGGAAAGCACGATCTCGCCGAGTTTGTCGCCTTCGACGACATCTGCGGGTATGGCAAACTCGTTCCCGGTGGAGTCAAGTCGGCGTGCGGTGAAATCGCTTGTGGGTTCCCGGTCGTGGAAACGGGCAATGCGGCAGCGCTTTGTGCATCCGGAATTGTGAACTACTGGTGGCTCGGTGACTCCAACATGGAGTCCATTGTGCTGGATTGGCGGGATATCAAGGGTCAGTTTTGTGAAGCCCTCTGGGCTGCACCCTGTCCCGATCCGAAGGTCGATGATGCGGTGCACTTCTTGGCGGAATCCGCGGGGTTTGCACGCGCTGCGAAAATTCGCTTGCTCTGGAATCCACTAGTTTCTGCGTGTGGTAGTGATGTGGACCAGGTTCTTCCAGAGGAAGCTGGATACGAAGACAACTGGAGCTTTGAAGACGTTGTTGTCTTCGTTGGGGACGTAGGCGACAAGTCTTACGGCAAATCGGCTGTTGCCAAATACGTGAAGCTCTGCGAACTGATGACTGATCCGGCTTTGCCTTGGGGCATCGGCGAGTTGGGGTTCACAGGCAGCGATCTGTGTCATTGGTTGAGTTGGAGAGAGAATCTCGTCTTTCTTGGCGGCGGCTTTGGGGAAGGGTGTGGCTGTGTCTACGGGTGGTATCCCCCCGGTACTCCGCTTGTGTGCGCATGAAGCTTCGCGGCGGACGACACGTGCGATTCGTCCCATGCCTGCTGGCGCTGCTCTTCTCGTGTTGTTCCGGAGGGGATGGCACATCCTCCAATCCGTCGGGAACGCTCGGGAAGGACTGCTGGCCGGGTGATGCGGATTGGCTGCCGCGAACCAATCGCGAAATCCGAGGAATTGACTCTACCTGGGACAACAGGAAGGGAGTGGTTCCGGTGGCTGTCATCTACTGCACCGAGGGCGAGGAGGTAGTGGCCAAGACCCTGCTGCATCTCTTTGGCGACCAAAGCTACTCCCCAGTAGGGGAGATCTCGCAATGGCACTGGACGGTTGAAAGACCTGGAACGTCGTGGCCATGGGAGGACGAAGCCGGACTTGTTCCGTCGGCCACCGTTTCCAATCCCATGTTTGAACCAGAGGTTCCAGGGGTCTACACCTTTCATCTGAGGGTGTGGGACGAAGCCAATGTGCCTTCCACGGAACGGGCAGTTGCTGAAGTGGCGGTTGTCGGCGAAGTGGGAATCACTGTGGTTCTGGTATGGCACGACCTCGTTGTACGTGGCCCCGACGGCGCGAGGCTTTCCTCGCCGTCCGATCTCAATCTGCACTTCCTACACCCGTGGGCGGCTGGCCCTGACTGCGACAAAGATGGCGCTCCTGATGGCTGGTTCGATGGGGTCCTAGACTGCTCCAGGGAAAACCCCAACCCGAATTGGGGAACCTACGATCCGGCAATTGATGATGACCCGCTTTTCGACCAGAGCGAGACTGGCGAAACAAGCCCGCAAACTGTCAGCCTGCCCGTTCCGGGAGAAGGGAGCTACCGAGTTGGAGTTCACTACGGTGACTGGAGCGACCTGGAACTTCCGAAAGCTGTCGCCACGGTTAGGGTGTACATCGACGGTGTGTTGGCCTTCGAGCAGCCCAATGTGCAGCTGCTGCCGGGCGATTTGTGGGACGTCTGCAGCGTTGAGTGGCCGTCGGGTCTGGTTGTGGGGGCTGACGCAGAGAATGGAGGCTTCAGGATAAGTTCGGACTGCCGTCAAGATTCGCAGTCATTGCCGTAATCCCGTGGCGGTAGGGTCGAGGACTGGCGTAGTACCTGTAGGTTTGGCCCTTCTGTTTCTCCCCGTTTCCTCTGGGAGTGCCTCAATCTCCAAACCATGAGCCTAT
>CALFHQ010000295.1 GCA_937876385.1 uncultured Pseudomonadota bacterium | reverse complement strand
CCCCAGTGTTCCAGGGGCAACTCCCCGGAGAGAACCCGCTCCACAAGCAAAGGAGCTCCATCTCCCCATTCCCCTCGAGGCACCGCCTTTCGATGAAGAGACACACCCCGATAGCTCAACTCGTCGAACCACTCCACCCTCTTCAACTCCCGGTTCCAAAGTCGAACCCGTTCTCGTGACAAGGTGGACGGAAACACAGCAGATACCTCCTCCACGGTCACCGGCTCTCCCAGAGAAATCACTCGCCTCCTCCCCCCTCGGTGAACCACCTCCCTCAACTCCAACGCCACCACCGCTTCGCTTCCGAATGCTGCACTCGATTCGTCCGCCACAGCAGTGACCCCCTCGGGAAACTCGAAGGACCGTCCGCCGTGAACTCGCCCCCCCAATCGATCCGGCCACCCTGCTAAGACGCACGCAGTGAGAGACGGTTCGCCCCCCTTCGAGGAACCCAACTTGTCCAACAACGGCAAGGCGAGACGCTGGAGACGCTGCTGTAAGAACGCCACTCTCCTGGCCCCCAGCACCGTGAGGCCGTTTCGTTGGCACTCTGCAGGGGCAAATTGCCTTTGTTGACACTGTCGATGCCGTTCCAACAGGTCGTCAACATCGGACCCCGGAGGGGCCATCCCAAAGGACTCTCTTCGAGGAATCCCTCCGGGCTCGCTCAACGCCGCACAAAGCAAAGCCCCATCTGCCAGAACCCCCCGAAGCGACGCCTCGCAAAGAAGCCTCGACAAGCGGGGATGAAGGGGAACTGCGGCCATGGCGCTCCCCAGAGAGGTCACTCCAGCAGAATCCACCGCGCCCAATTCCTCCAGGAGTCGACTCCCACGCAAGACGGCCTCTTCTGGAGGGTCGGTGACCCAGGGGAATGTGCTGGCCTCCATCCCCATCGATTTCAGGAACAGAAGCGTGTCCGCCAGATCCACTCGCAACACTTCCGGAGGGTCGAATTCTCGACGGGTTCGCTGCTCCTGCTCGCTCCACATCCGATGGCACACGCCAGGACCCGTTCGACCGGCGCGCCCTCGGCGTTGGTCAGCAGAAGCCTGACTGTTTGAGACCTCCACCAACATGTTGATACCCCGATTGGGGTCGTGGGTAACAAGCTTCACTCTGCCGGAGTCAATGACGGCGGTGACCCCGTCGATTGTGATGGAGGTCTCAGCTACGTTTGTCGCGACAATGATCCGCCATGGACCCCCTCGTTTTGTGGCAGCATCCTGCTCGTTGGCGGGCAACTCTCCGTAAAGGGGCACCACCGGGATCCCCTCCAGCAGGGGTGTCCGTCGAAGCCATTCGACGGTGCGCCGGATCTCCCGAACCCCCGGCATGAAGATGAGAATGTGCCCATGAAGCCCCCCCTTCGACATTCCCGAGGCTATGGAAGCTGCCCCTCTCCAGGGTTCGGCCGTTGAAGTCTCCGGGTGATAGCGCGTTTCAACAGGGTGCAAGGAGCCCCTCGTCTCCAGCACCGGTGCATCCAACCACGTTCCCAACGAGGCGGCGTCGAGGGTAGCGGACATGACGACGAAGCAAAACGGCTCCCGCCGGCTTGCGTTCAGCCGTCTGCACAACCCGAGAGAAACATCCCCCGCCACATGCCGCTCGTGAAACTCGTCGAGAATCACCGCTCCTACACCGGGCAACTCAGGATTGGCTTGAAGCTGCCTCAGGAACAGTCCCTCGGTGACGAATCGGATTCGCGTATCTCGCCCCACGCACCGCTCGCTGCGAGTCTCAAATCCCACAGTCTTGCCCACTTCCTCTCCCATCTCCGACGCCACCCGAAGGGCTAAGAGACGGCAAGCGATTCGGCGAGGCTGGAGCACCACGACCTGGCTTCCATTCTTCAACATGGGCAACACCGCCGGGGGCACCCGAGTAGACTTCCCCGAGCCCGTGGGCGCCGTCAGCACCACCCTGCCACACCCCGCCAACTTCTCCAGAAGCTCCTCACAAATGGCGTCCACAGGGAGGACCGTGTGTGGTGTTCGTTTGCTCATTGCCCCAGCTTCACCCGGCTGGTTTTGGATTGCAAGCAACACAATCCTGAAGATCGGAAAGGGTTGCCAGATGGAGCCTTGTGCGAGATAATGTGCACTAGTGACCACTCAGTCGAAAGGTTCCAGTCTGTGGTAGGGAGACATCGTTCTCTCCCAGAGGGGGGCTGTTTTCGGCTCATTCAGGAGTCTGATGATGTTTTCCAGCTTGCGGTACCGGTCATCCCCCGTTGTGGCATGGCTCTTCTCAACGGTTCTTCTCGTTGGCCTCGCATGTCCGCTATCCGATCTGCAGGCCTCCACCTCTCGCAAACATGTCCTGACCTCCGCTTGCGAGGACGATTATCCCCCGTACAGCCTCGTCGATGCCGAGGGGCACGCAGCGGGCTTCTCTGTGGAATTGCTGAAAGCAGCGGTCGAGGCAATGGGTAGAGACGTGACCTTTCGAACCGGGACCTGGCCGGCGGTGAAGGGTTGGCTGGAGCGGCGAGAAGTGGATGCCCTCCCGCTGGTGGGTCGGACTCCCGAGAGAGAACCGCTCTTCGATTTCACCATCCCATACATGACAATGCACGGCGTAGTCGTCGTTCGCCAGGACAACGATGACATTCTGAAATTCGAGGACCTCTCGGGGAAAGAGGTCGCTGTGATGCAAGGAGACAACACAGAGGAGTTTCTCCGCCGAGAGAAACGGGACTTCGACATCGTAACCACGGATTCCTTTGAGACGGCTCTTCTGCAACTCTCCCAGGGACAACATGACGCCGTTGTGACCCAACATCTGGTAGCCATCCGCCTCCTGCAAAGTACCGGAATCCCGGGACTGAAAATCCTCCCCACACTCATCCCGGACTTCAACCAGGAGTTCTGCTTTGCTGTGGCAGAAGGGGACAAGGAGACCCTGGCAACCCTCAACGAGGGGCTCGCAATCGTCATTGCGGACGGAACCTATCGGCGGTTGCGACACAAATGGTTTGCCAGCCTCGACCTCCCGGCAGACAGACGAATCGTCGTCGGTGGAGACAGCAACTATCCCCCCTTCGAGTTCCTTGATGAAGACGGTCAGCCTGCAGGGTTCAACGTTGACTTGACCCGCGCAGTGGCCGCTACGGTTGGCCTTCGCGTCCAGTTTCGTCTGGGACCCTGGGCTCGAGTCCGCCAGGAGTTTCAGGACGGAAAGATCGATGCACTGCAAGGGATGTTCTACTCAGTCAAGCGAGACGAGGTGTACGACTTCTCCCCTCCCCACTCGGTGAACCAGTGCGTCTCCGTGGTGAGAAAAGGGGAAGGCCCCCCCCCTGAAACCGTCGACAAGCTGGTTGGTTTGAGGATTGTAGTGCAGGGGGGCGACATCATGCACGAGTTCGCCGAATCCCAAGGACTCACACCGTTCATGTCCGCTGTGGCCAGTCAAGAAGATGCCCTGAAGGGGGTTCTCGAAGGGAGGTACGATTGCGCCCTCGTCTCAAGACTGACCGCCATCTACTACAAGGAAAAGTACGGATGGAACGATCTCGTCGTGGGCTCCCGTGCGTTCTTGAGTCCCGAGTATTCCTACGCCGTTCGGGAAGGCCACCAGGACCTTCTGGCACACTTCAGCGAAGGGCTGCAGGCCGTCTCAGACAGCGGAGAGTATCAGAAACTATACAACAAGTGGCTGGGGGTTCTTGTGGAGCAAGACACCTCCCTTACGACGGTTCTTCGCAAGGGTCTGCTGATCATCGGTCCGCTCATTGCTCTTCTTCTTCTGGCCCTCCTGTGGTCATGGATTCTCAAGAGAAAAGTCGCCGCTCGAACCAGGGAATTGTCCCAAAGCGAACAGC
>CALFHQ010000294.1 GCA_937876385.1 uncultured Pseudomonadota bacterium | reverse complement strand
GCCTGCGAGGCGCTCACTGCCTGAGCTGGCCCTGTTTGATTGTCAATCAACAAGATCCTGTTTAGGACTCCTTCGAGAACTTTCAAACAAATGGGTGGCGAGGGGGCTTTCAACTGGGTACCATTCATGTGCAATTCATTTGCAGTCAGACGTTTTTTGGGGAGGTTGAAATGAACCATCGAAGACAATCTGTTCTTCCTATTCTTTGCTTTCTGTTGAGCTTGGCGGCGACACCCGCCCTGGGCAATCCAATGTCCATGAATGTCGTCCGTGGAGTCCAGGTTCCAGGCACCTTCCACGTCCAACTCACCTACACCTGCCTGGAATGTAGCGATGACACTGCCGAAACCATGGTGGTCATCAAGGACGACAGCGGCAATGCGCTTGCGCTCCAGCCGCCGGAAACTGTCTCTGCCAACCATGGAAGCGGCGTAGACACCGCTACGGCCGTCCAGGCTTGTGTTTGTGACCTGGAGCCCGGCACTTACACCTACCATTTTGAGCCAACAGGCGACATGGGTTGGAACACGGATATCTCTGTCTCGGTTGTTGATCCGCCGCCCACGACCGACCCCGTGGATGCGGGCCCCACCGACGGTGGCTCCAAAGACGCTATCACTATGGACGAAGACACCCACGTCGACCCATGGGACGAGCCCGAGCCCCCATGGCCCCAGGGGGTGGACTGCGTGGCCGTTTGCGATGCCCCAGTGGTCATCGAAGTTGTCGAGCGAATCGAACCAACGGAAGACGTCTTCGCCCAGGTCGACACCACGACCTCGTTGGACACTGGTGCAGGCTCTGAGACAACGGCAAACGCCGACAGCGCAACCCAGGATGTCCCCCCGGGCGAAGAGCCTGCCACCGAAGCAGAGACCCAGGATGACAGCCCCAGTTGTTCCGTATCGCCCGTGGCTTCCGCCGCCCCTCTGGCTCTACTCGCACTTCTCGTTTTGAGCCTGCTCTGGAGACGTCAGACAGCGGCATGATGCGATTCTCTCACTCCATTCCTCTCATTCTTGCGGTTTTGCTGCTTCTCCCGACGGCTTGTCGAAAGGAGGGCCAAAGGCCCGACCCTGAGCCAACATCTGAACCCCACCAAACCTCACAAGACCCTGCAAGCGAGTCTCCCGTCGAGTCGGCCGCTTCCTTCCGACTCAATTGGAACCCGAACGATGGCCGCGGCAGCATCGTGGAGACTTTGGAAAACGGAGACCTCCTGGGAGTGTGTTTTCAGTGCGGTTACGAGGGATACGCCGGCGGCTTGTATATCGGCAATATGGACGCTCCCGGCTTCATCTGGACCCCCAAAGTACCCCGTCGCGGCTTCTCGAAACTGAACATCTTCTGTGCTCAGGATGAAAGCCTCTTCGATGAACAAACCCAGACCGAATACAGCCCTGGATGGTCGGAGAATTTCGGAACCGGCGAGGACGGTCGTAAGCTGCATTACGTTGAAGGCGCCGTGATTGAAGACGGAACCAAAGGCAACGTCGTGCTCATGTCGGTAAACCAGGGGGATTGCTATCGGGTGACCCGCTATTTGCAATGGCCCAGAGGTGCTGCCTACATCCTCATCACTTCCTATGTCCAAAATATCTGCACTCGCCCCAGAGAGTTCTCTTTCTGGACTGGAGATGACCCGTGGCTGGGCCTGTACAGGTCATCGGACGGTGACGTTGGCTGGTTTCAAGGTGGAATCGTTCAACAGGAAACCAGAATCACCGGCGACGCCTTCAAGTGGGGCGGATTCTACGACCTGGGCAATGCTGCCTTGGGTCAAGACAACGCGAATTTCTCCAACGTGGCGGATTTCATTCAACCAGATCCCAATGAAGCGAGCCCGGACGAAGTGTTCTTCGCCAATTCCTTTGCTCACACCGCAAATGACATCACTCCGAATCGTCCCCTGGACAACGGCTCCATGACCGCATTGAATCTCGGCTGGACCCACAAGACACTGGCTCCGGGCCAGGAATGGCGCGTTGCATACGCCATGGGAATAGCCCGAACCGGGGAACCGGGAAGCCTCCCCAAACCGCCTGACATTCTGCGGGACCAGTGGAGCTTCGACCGCGCATTGCACCACCCGGTTGCCCCAGCAAGGCCGCCGCTTTATGCAGAAGGACTTCAGTTTCGGGGGGAAACCATCGACTTGAACCTATCCGCGGGACGGCTCACCGTGGATGGGGTGTACCATATCAAGAACCGTACGGCCGCATCCGTTGCAACGCACATGGCCTACCCATTCCCATCAGACCCTCGATACTCATACCCGGACACAATCGAAGTCACCGGGGCTGAGCTTGTCCAACGCGGCAAGGAGCACGCGGTGGTCTTGCGCTTGAAACCTCACGAAGAACGCACCTTCAAGGTCCACTACGAGCAGAACTTCACCGGTTGCTCCGCTGCCTATATTCTTCGAACTACCCAGGCCTGGGGAGAACCGTTGGAGTACGGAAAATACTCCATCACGTGGCCAGCGACCTGGAAAGATGCTCGCCCTTCTTACCGAGGGGAAACCTCCACCGTCGATGGGAATACGACGCTCCACTTTGAGCGCACCGATTTCCTTCCCGCTCGGGATTTGGAACTCTCATGGACCTGTTCCCCCGAGTAAGGCAGCAGAGATAGCAGCACCGTGGTCCAGGTTTGCTTATCCGTCTCCCGACAGGAATCTGCCCAGCTCCCTGACGAACTTTCTGGGCTCCACGAAGGGTAGAAGGTGTCCGCTGTTTTCAAAGAGAACAACCCTGGCATTGGGGACAGATTTCGCCGTTTCCAGTTGTCCTGTGGAGCTGTAGAGCAGGGAGTGTTTTCCGATCAAGAAAGTCACCGGAATCCGGCACTGGTCAAATGCAGCGCTGTTGTCAGGAGGTTCCAGATAGGAGTCGTGCCACGCCTGAAGGTTGGTGAAGAATGACCCGAGGGTGGACATGGAATTGACGGCTGGCGACAAGGTGCGAAGGGCACCCATGAAAGCCCCCTGGTGCCGGCCAAACAGACCGAACTGTCCGGACTTCCCATTGCGAATGTTTGCGCCTTGCTCAACGTGTAGATACCGGCTTGCTCCCTTCATTCCGTCGGACTTGAGCCACTGGAGCGCGGTGGAGGCGCCCATGGAGTATCCGACGACAGGGAAGTCTTCGAGAGCAAAATGGGCCACGATGTCTTGCAGGTCCTCCATGTTGTTCTGGAAGATGTTTGTCTTGTTGTAGGGGCACCGCCAGGAGCGTCCTGCTCCCCGAAAATCGGGTATGTAGAACGAAAACAGTTGTTTGTAGCTCTGAATGAAGGGCAACCACTGCAGGCTTGTGAGCCCGAACCCATGGAGAAGCAGCACCGGAGGACCTTTCCCAACTGTTCGAACAAAAATGGATTGGCCGTCCCGAACGCGAACGAACGTCGATGTGCCCATTGGTTCCCTCCGACAGAGAATCCTAGCACCATGCCCCTACGTTGTTCCATGGAGATTCGGCGGAAAGAGAGTTTGAATCAGAGGGACGAAAACACTTCAGTTCCACGGACACCCCGCGCTCGGGCGACGCCCATGGACAGCCCTTCTTGAATAACGCCTGCGGTGAAATCGACCTTCATGGCCACTACATCGTTGCCCGTGGACGACTCTTTGGAAGAATCAGAGAGCAGGTCGCATCCAACCGACATCGAACCAAAAGCAGCAAGCAATCCACACAGAAGTGATAAAGGAACTCCATGCCTCAGATATCTCATGGCTTCTCCTTCTCGCGGTTACCAGACAAGAGCCCTCACTTCAGTTCCCGTGGTCGGGTTGATGAAATGCACATCGCTGTCAGCTGCATCCACTGCGAGCACGGCATCTCCTTGGGGACGGACGAAGAGCTGAGACGGGGCAAAGGAAGTGGCCCAGGTTTGACTCGTCTTGCCGGAGACGTCTGCTCGGATCACCGCGCCCTCATCCAGCAGATAGAGTACTTCTTTCAAGGCCGAGAAGGACGCCCCTTCCAGCGATGCTGCCGGGCCTTCGAAGAGCTCCTCCTGCTCCGTGTCCAACCGGAAACCTAGCAGCCGGCTGGCGCCACCGTCAGTGTCCTGAATCAGAAGTTGGTTGGAATCACTCCCGAAAAGAAAGCGCGGCTCGGTGTCTCCGTGATTGACGAATTTCCAGTAGAGGTCATCAAGACGGATCAACACCACGCCAAATTGAGTCTGCTGAAACATGTTCCACTGCTTCATCAGGGCATCTCTGCGGGAGAATCCAACCACCGTAGACCCGTCGGGAGAAATGGCAAGGGGACCGAAACCCGGCAACTTGCCGACGTACTCTCGGGTTTCCAGGTTCACGATGGAGGTGGGGTCATCTTCCCAGCTATCCATCCCCCATCCATCCCCTTGAGCCCCCCATACGTCCCAGTCATCTTGGGGCTCGTCTGGCAAAACCGGCGGAGCCGTTTCGACAGGGTGCAAGAAGCAGACGTTGGGGGACATGACCAAGTGCTTGGCTCCTGCTTGAACCTGCAGGGGAGCTGGACAGTTCGGGAAGGTCACTTCGTTTTCCACCAACCCTGTCGTTGGGTTGAACCAATGCACCCGACTTTCGGGGAGACCGGTCTCTTCCCAGCGGCCGGTGCCAACCAGAACGCTTCCATCCAGTGGGGAGAAGGCAATGGAGCGAATGGCGTTGGGAAAGGTCTGCTCGTGCACCGCCAGGGTAGCGACCTGAAGAACGCCCAAGTGGCAAAGCCCCAAATCGTTGACGCGCCATTCGTACTGCGCCAACTCCCATCCAGCCACCGGGCGATTGGAAAGCACCAGAGTCGCCCCATCGGGGGACAGATCAAGGACCTGGTATTCGTCGCTGAAGCCTGCGGTACTCACGTTGGTACCCTCAGCAAGTTCCAGCACCGACACGGAGTTTCCAGCCTCACTAAGAAGGTATGCGCGCAGGTCGGACGAGACCGCAATGGCTCTGAGGTTGCAGGCTTCTGCATGGCGCACGACATTTCCGGTGTCGAGATTCATCACTTCCAGACACAAAGCCTCATCCAAAGTCGTCTGGTGCAATGCGTAGTGCCCCGTCGGGTCGAAGACTACCCCGGTAAAGGGCAACCCTGACAGCTCCTCGATTCCCTGAGT
>CALFHQ010000293.1 GCA_937876385.1 uncultured Pseudomonadota bacterium | reverse complement strand
CGACGTGGATTCCAACGGGGACTTGTGGGTCTTTTCCGCCGACCACATTTACTACCACACCCAGGACGAATGGCACCGCTATCCCCTCCCGGTCACCGATTCAAAGAAGGAGCCCCGTCTGGGACGAGGCGCCTTGGGGAATCCCGGTGGGCTGTGGGTGACGACGAATCAAGGGCTGCTGCGATGGGCCGAAGACGGCCTCTTTCTGGCCCGATCTCGTCTGGGGGATTGGGACATGGGACTCATCGCAGTGGACTTGGACGGGTTCTTTCTGGGACAGGTGGAGGACCGCTTGATTCGGATCTCCGACGACCTCGAGACAGTGATGGAGTTTGCCATCCCAGCCCTCCCCGAGGCTCCCGACAACGTGGAGGTCTCCGCACAGGTCGTAGACGCTGACGGCAGGCTCTGGCTTGCAACAGAGAAGGGAGTGTACGTCTGGCCCAGATCCGCAGATCCCGTCCGTTTGCCCCTCACCTCCGCCTCGGAACTGGGTGCTGCCGTGGTGAGTCTCTGGGTGGACGGCGCCCCGGAGTTGCCCCCCGCCGGGAGTCACAAGACGGGGACAATCAAAGGGATCCTCGTGGCGGAGGGTCGCCCCATCCCAAATGCGACGGTACAGCTTTGCCCTCGCCCTGACCGAACCTGGGGTCGAACGCCCTGTTCCAACAGCCCTTTTCGACGGACGGCCACTTCGGCCAACAATGGAGTCATCAAGATGGACCAGGTCCCCATCGGTGAATACCGCTTTGCAGTCAAGCAAGGGGACAACTGGTTGCTTTCAGGGGAGTCCGTGGGTTCCGAGATGAAGCCGGGGCAAATCCTCGACATCGGGACCCTGGAAGTCCTTCGAACTCAAGTACGGGTGGTTCCCAAATTGGAAGAGAGGAGGCGGGGTCAGACAACACCCTGATCGAGCATGGCCCCAGCCACCTTCAAGAATCCGGCGACGTTGGCTCCCTTGACGTAGTTCACCTCTCCGTCCCCATTTTTTCCATGACGCACACACGATTCGTGAATGGAGTGCATGATGGCGTGAAGTCTGTTATCGACTTCTTCGGCGGTCCAGGAGAGACGCAGGCTGTTCTGGCTCATCTCGAGTCCAGACACGGCCACGCCACCGGCGTTTGCGGCCTTGCCGGGAGCGTAAGAAACCCCGGCGCTATGGAACTGGTGAATGGCCTCGGGTGTGCAAGGCATGTTGGCCCCTTCCACCACGAACTCGCATCCGTTCTTGACCAGACTTTCGGCGTCCTTTTCATCCAACTCGTTCTGGATTGCACAGGGCAAGGCGACGTCCATGGGCTGTTCCCAAGGTCGAC
>CALFHQ010000292.1 GCA_937876385.1 uncultured Pseudomonadota bacterium | reverse complement strand
GGAGATCAACATCAACGTTGCGGGGGTCCATTTTCCTGAAGAGGAGAAGGCGGACACACAACGGGTGAAATAGCCCATGCGAACGCTAGAGAAACTGCTCGCCATCCTGGCGGTGTTGCTCCTCGTGTGCGCCGGAGTCTTTCCGTTGCTGTGGCTAAACGGTGTCGCTACCCCCGAATCCCTCGGGCTCCTGGCATGGTTTGACGCCGTACAGTCGGCCTCCCGAAATCCGGAAGGTGTGCTGCGGGTGGTAGGACCCTCCTCCTTTGCCATCCTCTTTGGAGTGGTGCTTCTCTGGGGACTCATCGTTCCTAAGAGAGCCCCCCGTTTGTTCCCTGTCTGGGAAGACGAAATGGGGCGCTTTGCGTTGGCTCCAGAGGCCGTGGAAGGCCTCGTAAAGCACGTCGGGAGCAAAGTTCGGGGAGTCCTTGGTGTGGAGTGTCGAAGTCGCTTACTCAAAGACCAGACCGTGGGGCTGAAGTGTCGACTTCAACTGCACACCGATGCGGCAAGCCAGGAGACCAGCCGACAATTCCGGGACAAAGTCATTGAAGAGCTGACCGAGAAGGCCGGGTTGAAGGTCGGAGACCTCGACGTGGTCGGTCGCTACGACGAGTCTCGTGCCCGGCCTCGCAGCGGTGGCCGGGGACTGGCTTAGGAGGCAAGTATGTGGCGATTGCGACGTAGCCAGAGAGGGATGCTCTTTGGCGTGTGCGAGGGATTGGGTGACTCCTTTGAAATGGATCCATCCTGGTTGCGCCTGGCCTTTGTTGTGCTGGCGTTTGCCGGAGGGATTGGAGTGATCCTGTACCTGCTTTTGGGGCTTGCCCTCCCCGTGGAGGACAACGGGGGCAATCTCCTCGATACCGCCCGCGAAAACCTCGAAGAACTCATGACGAGGTTGCCCTACCAACGCCAGTCCGTCGGGCTTCTTCTGGTGGTCGGCGGGTTGTTGCTCTTCTTTGGAAAGCTGGGTTTCTTGTCTTGGATCGACTGGGGAACCGCCCTTGCCATGGCAGTCGTTGCGGTGGGAATGGGGCTTCTCTGGAAGCCTCGTGGCTGAGAAGCTCAGCGCTCAACTCACAAAACTTATCCTTCCAACACCCCGATGATGATATCCAGAGCCCAGTTGATTTCATCCATGGTGATGGTCAGCGGAGGGGCGAAACGAATGGTGGAGGAGTGGGTCTCTTTGGCAAGAATGCCCGCTTCCTTGAGCTTCTCTGTGTAGGTTCGTGCTTTCCCCGCTTCGGGGACGATGTCGATGGCGTTCAGCAGCCCTCGTCCGCGTACAGTCTGGACGGTGCCTTTGCCCACCAGCTCTTCCAATCTCCCTCGGAAGTGCTGTCCCAGAGTCTCGGCGCGCTCGGCCAACTTCTCCTCTTTGATGACGGCCAAGGCAGCTCTCGCTACGGCGCAGGCCAGGGGATTTCCACCAAACGTTGAGCCGTGGCTGCCGGGATCGAAGACCCCCAGAATTTCCGCACTGGAAACCACAGCGGAGATGGGCAAAACGCCGGCTCCCAAGGCCTTTCCCAAGATGTACATGTCGGGCTTGACCCCTTCGTGGTCACAGGCAAAGAGGCGACCCGTTCGAGCCAGCCCCGTCTGGATTTCGTCGGCGATGAACAGGACGTTGTGCTCGCGACACAGCTCTCGAGCCTTCTTCAGGTAGCCTGCGGTGGGAACCACCACCCCCGCTTCCCCCTGGATGGGTTCCACCAGGAATGCGGCGGTGTTCTTGTTGATGGCCTTCTCCAAGGCGTCGAAATCCGAGTACGGCACCGAGACGAAGCCGGGGGTGAAGGGACCGAAGCCGCGCTTGTAGTCTTCTTCCGTTGAGAAGGAGATGACGGTGGTGGTTCGCCCGTGGAAGTTGTCGTCGCAGACAATGATCTCCGCCTGGTTCTCTGCAACGCCTTTGACATCCACTGCCCACCGTCGAGCGGCCTTGATGGCGGTCTCCACGGCTTCGGCGCCGGTGTTCATGGGGAGCATCATCTCCATCCCGCACAACTCGCAAAGCTCCTTTGCGAAGAGTCCCAGTTGATCGTTGCAAAACGCCCTGGAGGTCAGGGTGATGCGATCGAGTTGGTCATGAGCTGCCTGGGTGATTCGAGGGTGTCTGTGCCCCTGGTTCACTGCGCTGTACGCCGAGAGCATATCCATGTATTTCTTGCCGTCCACATCCCACACCCAGACGCCGTCACCTTTGGAGAGAACGACGGGAAGCGGATGGTAGTTATGGGCACCGTACTGGTCTTCAAGGTTCAGATAATCTTGCGTGTTCATGGACTACCCCCTTCGTTGGCAAGGTCAACTTTGTGATTTCAGCACCCCCCTCTGCACAATGCCGGAGGGAAGGCGATTGGTCGGAGAGTATCGTGTGACTTGCTCGATGTCCACTACCTTGGGCTGACTTTCAGATGCCCTGTGCCAAAGACGGTTCTCGCAGGAATGGTTGGAAAAATCAGGGTAGGGGAGCGGGCGGCGTGCCCCCGTTCAGGGTGAAGAAAAAGATATTATCGACGAGGACGACGCTGGTGTACTGCATGTCTCCCACGTCATAGACTTGTATCGTCACTGTGACGGGGGTATTGGCAAAGCCCGGAGGGAGCTGAAGTTGAGCGGTTTGCCACGGCGTCATATAGACGTCTCCCTGGTCGAAGGTCACGTCGGCTGGTTCCAAACCAACGAAGTAGTTGCCGCATTGCTGGCACGAGTCAGGACGACACAACATGTCCACGGTTCGGTAAACGACCTCAAAGCTCTGATAGGGGTTCGAGACCGTCACAGAGAATGCATCCTGGTACATCGAGCCGCACCATTCCTCAAACTCTTCCGAGAAGAAGCGCCATTGCACCGTGAACCACTCCACGTTCGCCGGTGGACAGAAGGTCTTCTGGATCTTGCCCAACTCCAAATCGGACAAGCCGGTGCCGAGAACCGCCATGTACCAACCTTCCACGGCCTCGGTGGTGCCCATGTTGTGGTTCACCTCGACGTCCCCTTCAAAGGACCAACCACTGAGGTTGCCTCCCTCAAAGCCGTCTCGATAGCAAGACGGACCCGAGCAGGCGCACGCCGGGACGCAAAGCCCCGTTGCCGAGCTGCAACTCTCCCCTTCGTTGCAGAAACCGCACGAGCCCCCACATCCATCGGGGCCACACTCTT
>CALFHQ010000291.1 GCA_937876385.1 uncultured Pseudomonadota bacterium | reverse complement strand
GCAACTCCTCGGAATTGTGTTGTAGTATGGCCATGGGGGACACAACATGATGAACCGAATTTCTTTGGCGGCGACGCTCTCCGTTCTGGTTGCAGTGACACTGTCTGCTTGCTCGGGAGGCGGAAGCAAGGCCTGCCTTCAGGGTGGGCAAACCAACGCTCAAGCCAAGCTCGACGGAATGAAGGTGGAAATGTACGCAACCGCCGATGTTGAGAGCGGTGTGGTCATGGTGGATTACCACCCAGTGTGGGGAACCGTCATGAACCTCAATCTCGACATCAGCAAAGTGGAATGCGACCACCATCTTTTCTTTTCTATCATCGGCCCGGCAGTTGGGCAGTTCAGCGTGGGTTCAGTCACCGAAGGCACCTTCCACGGAGTCTACGACGGGGACTACGGCACCGACAGCTTTACGGGGGAGTCAACACTCTCAATCACGGCATACGATGAGACTCGCATTTCCGGCACGTTCAAGGTGCTCTTGGAGGACGGCACAACGTTCTCCAGTGGCTCCTTCACCAACGTGCCCATCAGGTGACAGGCAGCCAAAGGGGCAACCAATGAAACAGCATGCAACACATCATTTGGGTCGGCGCTGGACTCCGACCATTCTTTTCATCGCCGTATTCCTGATTGGAGCATCTTGCAACCAGAAGGAGACCACAGCACCTGAACCCGCAGCGAAGGCCCCTGCGGCCCCTGCGGCTGTGCCCGCCCCTGAGGCCGTGCCTGCCCCTGAATTGCCGGCGAAGACGCAGAAGGTGGTCCAGCCGGAGACCACGCCTGATGAACCTCAAGAGGTGGTAGCCAATTCGGCAACTGACATCACAGCTCCCAAACCGCCAGCGCTGAAGCCCAGTGTGCCCAGGCCCGCTGAACCTCCGGTACCCACCGTTCTTCTCCCCGGAACAAAGATGGTCTACAGCTATGCCGGTCGCTTTGAAAATAGCGACGAATTCCGCTTTGCGAAGGGATTCATGAGCTGCCAATGGAAGCAGGGGAAGCCCGTCAATGGACCGATCACCATGAACATAGAGTGCTCCGGTCTGGTCGATCGAGCTTCCATGAGTCCCATGCCTCCAATCTGGGATGTGGAACGCACGTACGCCTGGAGTCCTGATGGGTTGAGGGAGGTCCTTGACGTCCACGAAAGCCCCGGCGCTCCAGTAGTTCCTGTATCTCCGAATGACTGGGGATTCACCAAGGCACTCGGCTCCTTGAATGGGTCCCCCATCGCCGCTCAGTGCTATGAGACTCCAGATAGTGAGGAGGAGCAGGGGGATGACAGCGGTGAGAGGCGTTGCTTGAATCCGCGCCTGGGAGTCGTCCTCTGGCAACCCTGGGTCGCTGCCGGGTGGGTTGAAGAAGAAGACTTCCGTCTCATCGAGGCCATCCCGGCGGGACAGGAGGCCGACACAGAGGGCCGAGCCCGAAGCGAATCACAGGTGCGGGAACTGCTGGCCACCTGGCTCAAAGCCCAAAACAGCGGGGATCGGGAGGGGTACAACGCCCTTTATGCAACCGACTTCAAAGGAATCAAGCGCACCGACCGCACCATGAACGAGTACAACAGAGCGGGTTGGCTGGAAGACCGAGGGAAGATGTTCAAACGCTCGATGAAGGTGCAGGCCGAGGAGCTGGAACTCCACGCCGGAGCCAATCGCACCACCTTGCTCTTCTACCAGCACTGGTCGTCGGGGAAATACAAGGACTACGGACCCAAACTCATGGTCATCGCCACCGACGGCACCCCTCGAATTCTCTACGAAGAGCTCCTCTGGGCGAGAAGGAAATAGCTCCCAGCCCCTCAGACATCAACGGGGCCAATCAGCGCAGTTGTCGAAAAGGCGAGTCAGGATCATCTTCGCTCCTCAGAAGCATCACTGGCAGGCAGATATCGTCACATTCCGGAATATCGGTATCAAGGGGGGCGCCGGCCTCATCTGTTGCTTGGGCAGCCTCCATTTCGACTTCACGAATCGTGGCCTCAAGGTTGACACAACAATCCGGCACTCCATTGGGTCCGTTGCTGTAGAGAAGGTATTCATCCTCCTCCTCCAAGGCTTCGATACAGTATGGCTCCTCCCACAAATCCAAAGAGGGGTCATGCTTGTCTCCCTTCTGCCCCTGGAAGTTCTCCAAAAGAAATTCTTCCAGACTGAGTTCATAGTGATCAATGCCCGGGATTCCATGTCCACCAGTGACGTTGGATTCCAGGGCATCTCGTATCTTGCCCAGCTCAAACCCAGTCAGCAACGTCTTGACCTTGTCTGTTACCGCTGTGACGATTCCCTCGCCATTGGCCACTGTCATTCCTACTCCACCGGCTAGAACGAGCATAGGCACGACTCTGCCAATATTCATGATTGCGACCTCCCAGAGGCTCCAGCGAGTGCAGACGCACGCCTCCGGGTCATCTCTTTGCCGATGAGCAACCCAGCGGAGAACTCCTGGCTCAGGACGTCCCGCGCAATATCACCTGGTATGCACGCCAACACGGTGTCTTCCAGGGCAGTGACTGTGGCGACTCGAGGGGCCCGTTCCAGAACCGCCATTTCGCCAAACACCTCCCCGGGACCAAGGGGGACCTTGTAGTCAACGCCACCCCTGGAAACCTCAACCTTTCCGCTGTGAATGAGGTACATCCGGTCCCCCGCTTCACCCTCCTGCAGAATTGTTGCGCCCATTTCAAATCGGCACAGTTCGATAGCTACCAGTAGTTCGGCCAACCTCAATGGATGAACCCAACGGAAAATCGGATGACATTTCATTTCTGAGTGCATGCGAATCCGTGTCGCCACCTCCTCCGCAGAGAACGTCCCCTCCGAAACCAACTCCAGAAACGATGCCCCCTCCAGTCGCAACACTTCCGTGGGAAGCAGTGCCTTCACGGAAGCCGTTCGCATGCCGCTTTCAAGCAATGCAAGCTCCCCAAAGAGTGTTCCGGGCTCCAACTCCATTGTTTGCACATCCTCTCCGAAGGCGTCTCTTACAAACACCCCCAATTGACCGGAGCGAACCACGTAGCAAGTCGAGCCGGGCTCTCCTTGGCGCACGACGAACGCTCCTGTCTGATAGCGCTCCAATTTTCCGGTCTCGAGTAGGCCCGTAATAAGCGACTGTGGAAATGCGCTGAAGGGTGGCATGCCGGACAATTCTTGAGTCAACTCTTCG
>CALFHQ010000290.1 GCA_937876385.1 uncultured Pseudomonadota bacterium | reverse complement strand
GCTCGGGCCGTCAACATCCCCAAGATGATGATTGGGGCCATTCTCCGGGAAGGAGGACAGGCCCTCAGCCGGCAGAAGGTGATCATTCCCGACGGGAAAACCGAGATTCGCCTCGGGGACATCGTGTACTTCCTCACCGTGGAGAACTCCATCCACGACCTGATGAGGCTCCAGAAGGACATCATCCCACGGGCTCGCTCCATCGTTATCAGCGGGGGCAACTCCGTGGGGACCGACCTCGCTGCGACCCTGTCGGAAGCGGGCTACTCCGTGCGCCTGATGCTCCCCGACGAGGCACAGGCCGTCGCTGCCTCCCAGACCCTTGAAAAAACCATCGTCCTCCACGCCAATGCTGCCAACCTGGAAACCCTCGCCGGCATCCTGGGCGAAGGAGTCGACACCTACATTGCAGCCAGCCCGGACGAAGCTGACAACGTCCTCACAACCCTCCTGGCACAGAAGATGGGAGTCGCAAGAACCATCGTCGTCACCCACAGCTCCGACAACATGAGACTGATTCGTGCCGTGGGAATCGATACGGTCTTGAACCCCTTCGAGCTCGCCGCCGGATACGTGCTGCGACGAATGCATCACCTCCACGTCCTGGAAGCTCGAATGTTCGCCGGAGAGGATGCGGAAGCGTTCGAATTCATCGTCCCCGACGACTCTCCGCTGCTGCGCAAGCCTCTGAAAGACTGCAAATTCCCCAAGGGCACACTACTGGCGGTCATCGCACGAAACCAGGAGGTGATCATTCCTCGAGGAAATGATAGTATCGAGGCCAATGATCGAATCGTCGTCCTCTGCCGCCGTGGATCGGTGCACGCCCTGGAGCGTCTCTTCGACCCCTCGGCAAAACGCTAAGGTAACATGCGGTTTCGAACAGTCCTTCATATCGTCAGCGTTATTGTCCTCATCGTCGCCGGGGCCATGCTCGTCCCCATCGCCACCTCCCTCTGGTACGGCGGAAAGGACCTCGTCCCTCTCCTGGTATCCGAAGCAATCACCGTGGTCTCCGGACTGGCCCTCTTTGCAACAACTCGGCTGGCAGAAGGGGAACACTGGCTGGGGCACCGAGACGCCTACCTCACAACGGTGGCTGGATGGGCCGCTGCCTGTCTCTTTGGAGCACTCCCTTTCTTTCTCTACGCCCACTGGCTGCCCGTTGACCCTCAGTGGGCCCCCGAAGCAGCCCTGGACAACCAGTCCGTTTGTGATCTCCCGCTGACCATCACCCACCCCGGTCAAGAGTTCTGCAGCGTCACCAACGTCGTCTTTGAATCGGTGTCTGGATTCACCACCACAGGCTCCTCGGTCCTTCGATCAGGGCTCTGGGACAGTCTAGATTCCTCTCTGTCAAACGGAAAGCCCGGGCTGGACCACGGAATCCTCTTGTGGCGCTCACTGATCCAGTGGCTCGGCGGAATGGGGATTCTCGTCCTCGCCGTCAGCGTCCTTGCCCTCGTGGGGATTGGAGGGCTCCACCTCATGAGAGCAGAAGTACCTGGACCCACCACCGGGAAACTCAGCCCCCGAATTTCCGACACCGCCCGAATCCTTTGGAAGGTCTACGTCATCATCTCCGCCGGTGAGGTCTTCTTCCTGATGATCGGAGGGATGAGCCTGTACCACGCCCTCAATCACACCTTCACGACCATGGCCACTGGAGGATTCTCCCCCCTTTCAGCCAGCGTTGCCGGAATGAACAGCCCCTACTTCGAGTGGGTCATCATCTTCTTCATGTTCCTCGCTGGAAGCAACTTCACCCTTCACTACTACCTCCTCTTCTCGCGCCGCTTCGACTACCACCGAGACTCCGAGTTCAAGACCTATTTCGGGATCACCCTGGCCACAGTCCTTGTCACCGTCGCTGCACTATACGGAGTGGGGCTTGCCACCGGGTTTGAACCGGCAGTGAGAGCCAGCTTCTTCCAAACCGTCTCCATCCTCACCACCACCGGATATGCCACCGAAGACTTCACCCTCTGGCCCCAACACATCCAACTCCTCCTCCTCGTCTTGATGTTTGTGGGGGGATGCGCCGGCTCCACTGGCGGAGGAATGAAAGTCGTTCGTATGCAAGCCGTCGGAAAGGTCGGATATCGCGAACTGTTTCGAATCGCTCACCCCCAGGCGGTGATTCCGGTTCGCATCGGACGAGCTGTGGTCACAGAAAGCACCGTCCAGGCGATACTTGGCGTGGTCCTGCTCTTTGTGGCCACCTTCGTCCTCTCCTCCCTCATCATGGCAGCAATGGGACTGGACCTTGTCACGGCCCTCTCCTCTGTGGCTGCCTGCCTGGGGAACATCGGACCGGGGTTGGGAAAGGTTGGACCGGCATCGAACTTCTTCGACATTCCCGGAGCCGGCAAGTGGGTACTCTCCCTCAATATGCTCGCCGGAAGACTGGAAATCTACACGGTACTCATCCTCTTCACCCCGCATTTCTGGCGAAGATAAACCAAACTTCAGACAAGTGAATGGCTATTTACGGAGGGGTTGGAAGCGCGGTCTGCTAAGAAGATCAGGCCTTCAAGAAGCCTTCTTGACCCCAAGGAACTTGGCCACTGCGTAGGTAACCAAGGCCGCTCCAAAGCTGAACAGAGCACCCATCTTGACGCTGTCCTGAATGGCACCCGGCTCTCTAAAGGCCACAACGCTGATGAATAGCGCCACGGTGAACCCAATAGCGGCCGCAAAGCCAACCACCAACAACTCTTTGTTCCCCATCCCTTCGGGCAGCTTGAGACCAAAGAGCTGGCCCAACTTCGTCATGGCGATGATACCGATGGGCTTCCCAAACAAGAGGCCCACGAAGACCAACCAAGTCCCGGTTCCAACCGCCGACAGCGCCACCCCGGCGTTGACAAAGCCAAACAAGCCCAGAATCAACTCCACCGGGTTCTTCCACCAATGCTCCATCCGGTTGAGGGTGTCCTTGCCCTCCGACTCGCCGGGTTGCCAGATGCCCAAATCGCTATGCTCGTGGGGCATGCACCAGGCCAACGGAACCAAGGCCAAGGCTGCGTGAATACCCCCAAAGAGGAAGCCGAACCACGACAGCACGCCGGGGACAAGCAGGTAGGGCCAGA